>NZ_VCMZ01000003.1 GCF_006352475.1 Acinetobacter pullicarnis | reverse complement strand
TTTTCAATTAAATTTTTATCGAGTTGTATGTGTAAAATTCATTTAAATCCGCACAATTTGGTATGAGTTGATCTTTTATTGAATTTTTTGTCAGCTTAAAAAATCGAGCAAAAAATTTTGCATCTAACTCTTTTTGGGCTTTTCTCTCAAAGCATGAATGTTGCTGTGATTTTTCGATAAAATAATCCAGATTTTGTATCAACTGTATGATTGCAACATAATTAGAATGCACACGTAATCCTCGCTCCGTTTGCATCAATAGCAAAATTTTTTGCCAAATTTTGACGTAGATTACTTTGAACTTTGCTTGTACTACGACTTTCTGACTCTGTTTAATCTTTTTGATTTTCAATAATTCTGAATTGATTTTCACCATCTCAATCTGAATATCTGGCCGATCAAAGCAAAAGGGCATGATAAATAGCCCCATAAAAATCTCTATATTTTTTATCAAATAGTCAAATTTTAACATTTTTATCGATATGAAAAATGAGCATATCTTTGTATATGAAAATTCATTTAATTTATCAACTAAATTTAATCAAAATTACAATTATCAACAAATACATGTAGTTTACTTATCAAGGGTGGCCTAAATTTTAAGAATTCTTCCACTTTTTTTTAGTTTTCTGTTATATACGATAAGGTTTTCAGGAAGTGTGATTTACCTGAACCAAAGAAGCCTGAAATCCATACGCCGACACGATTGGCAATCGAAGGATCGCTTAGGTCTGTACCATAAGACTGGAAAAAGTCCCGAAAATGCTTTTCCAGCTCATTGGTGACCACGTATTCATCGAGTTCCTGATATACCGTGGTATTGTCATTCTGGTCTGCCTTGACCACCCCGTTTATCGCACGATCTAATGGCTTGTAAAAAAGTTCTTTAATGTTCATCTCAATCCATTCCCCCGAATTCTTATTTCTATTTGCCGTGTTTAAGGCACCAATCTGAATGCTCTGTAGTAATTGTTGCTTGGAATTTTTCCAAATAAACTCATCGCTTGACCGTCGTAATAGCCCGGGTAAAACAGCACCACTGGCTTATGCCCCAGTAACGAATGCAAACTGTTCAATAAGTGATGGGCACGTAACAGTGGCCAAACCGACCCTACCCCAGTCATCAACACAATATCTTGCGCATTGGTGGCATATTTACTCACCAGATAAGGCGCGAACTTATCCATATGCAGTGGGCCCTTTAAGGCTTTGAGCAGCGCTTCATCGCCTTTGGCTTTTTGCATTTGAATGGCTTTATCGATGAAGTTACGCTCAGCCAGATAATCCACCACGGCTTGCAGCAGGTTGATATTCACCACCTTCAGCTGACTGTGTTTTTTCTCCAGCATCCCGTCTAGAAAATGCAGATATTCGCGCACCTTCAACTCATCTTCAGGTGCATAATCAAAAATCCAGAAGCCAATTTCATTGCCCAGTCCTTGCCCGGTGAGAAACTCGGTGGAAAGAATTCGCTCTGGAATCTGGTTCAGACGCTCATGTATTGTTTGACTCATTGCTGCCCCTCTACAACTAACGCGTCCATAGCGACACTTCCATAGATCTTTTAATGCGTTGTTTATAATGTTCTTCCAACAGGCTACGCAGCTCTGCTCTGACGATCACGCGCTGTAACTCCAGCTTACGGGTACTTTTTAAGTAACCGGCTTCTGCCAGCATGCGAAACACCACCTGCCCCATTTTTTTCTTGCTGGACTCTTTCCATTCGCAGATATCCGGATCGCGTTGTGAGCGCTCATCCAAAAAATCTGACCAGATATAACTGTCCAAGTATTGCGCCTGGGAGATATAGGCATCCCTCATCACCGTTTCCATAAACTCAAGCAGCAACAGGTTGCGTTCCAGTGCCCCACAAAAAGCCACCTGGGTCGCCAGCTCATCATCCCCATCACGCAAAGCTTTCCAGAAATCAGGCTCTAAGCGCTCAAGACGCTTACGAATGGCAGTGGCGTTACGTTGGGCTGAAGCAGGCGTTCTTTTTTGCAGAATATTGTCAATCTGAATTGCCTGATGCCATTGTTCTGGAGTCGCTTCTCGTAATAACAGATCAGCGATCAGCCGGCTTTCACGCACCATCAGGGAGCCACCAATCAGGTCACTGTCATAATGAAATTGTTCTAACATGGCCAATCTCCTATGAGGCCTGATCAAACAGGTAAGACGACAGCTTTTCGATATCTGAGCGTTGTAGTACCAAGGGATATTTCAAGGCATCATCCGCCTCAGCCAGCGTGATCGCGGCCTGATATCGCTGCAAGGTATAGTGAGCCAGGGCTTTTTTCACCGGAATCTGTAATCTGCCATCAGGCATGCCGAAGTCTTTTTCGACCAGCACTTGTTGTGATGAGTTCAATTTTGGATTAGGGATCAGCGTCAGTACAATTTCTTCATTCCATTGCTGATCCTGAGCAGGGTCTACTGACTCAATCGCCACCACAACAGGTGTGCGATCAATCCTGGAGAGTAAAAAGTCCTTAAACTGCTTGCTCTGATGGCAATAGGCACGGACATGCCAACGGAAACCGGTATACACCAGGGTGTGTGGGGAAATGATGCGTTCATGCCACTGCGGATTCTGCATGGAGGCATAAATCATTTTTAACGTGCTTTGGTTTCGGCAGGCACGCAAAACCTCCCGAATCACTTCGGGGCGCACACTGCGATCAGGTAATTGAACTGCTGCAAGATTCGGTTCTGGCATCGCAATCAGGGCATGCGATTCACTAACCAAACCTGACAACATATTGAGATATTCATTGATATGCGCTGTAGTCAGTACAGGCTGGAAGCTGGCCTTAGGCACATAACCCTTGACGGAGGGGTCATGAATCAAGGCATCTGGGTTATACAGCGTATTGTAACGCTTGATATCCGCAGAAGCCTGCTGTCGACTGAGCCCAAACCAGCTCATTAAACGATTGGTAACCAAACGACCTTCCCAGTAAGCAAGCAGCTCGATCGCTCGCATTCGTAGCAGGACTTCATGCTTATCTGTCGTCATATACCAATCAGTCAATAAATAGCAGCTTTAAGATTACCCTACAGCAAATATACAGTAAACATTTTTGACGGTATTTAAAGGTAGTATTGCAATCACCAGATAAAAAATATACTAATATCGTGATGATAGCTGTCAAAGTAAGATCTCTAGCAGATCATGGATCCTGGTGTAGAGCGTGAATTGAGCTAAGTTTTAGAATGAGAGCAATATGGGTTTTAGATTTCGTAAAAGTATTAAATTATTCCCGGGTTTTAAAATTAATCTGACCCATAAAGGCATCAGCAGTGCCAGCATTGGCAAACCTGGTGCTTCTCTAAATATTGGTAAAAAAGGGACTCGAACCAGTGTTGGTATTCCAGGTACGGGACTGTCTTACTCTAAACACCAGCCTTACTCTAAAAAGACCCGTGTTCCACAACCGACATCGCAAGAACACACGGAATATGATCCTCAGAATTTAGAACAACCGAAGGCAAAGATATGGCCTTGGATTATTTTTGGAATATTGTGTTTTATGGTGGGTGCCGTCATTTTTTAGCAAGAACCGCATTGTATTTTAATCAAAAAAAAATGCCCAGATGGATGAATGGGCAAACTAAGGAATTAATATCCTTCAGAAACTCCAGCGCAATTCTCGCTACTTTCAGTAAGCGACTCTGGCTCAATCATGATAGTCTGACTCAATCGAGTCGAGGTAAATCGATCCATCACAATTGGAGCAGAAATTATGCTTGAATACATTCTTGAATGATGCTGAAAAGTCTTTGATTTTTAATTAATAAATAAGAGTATCCATGTCTACCCTCAACTTTACTTATTTTCAGATAGCAACCAATCGAGAGCACTCATTTTTACAATACCATTATAATTCGCTTCAGTCCCTATGGTGTCTAAGGTAAGCAAATACTTGGGATACGAATCAGAAATTTTCTGTAATGGACGTAACTCTCGGCTGAGTGTCTCCTCATTGAGCGTTTCTAATGCCACCTGATAATAAGTTAAATTCTGTAAAGTATCGACAGCAACAAAATCGATTTCATATTCATCAACCCGCCCTACATAGACCGTATAACCTCGTCTGACAAGCTCAAGATAAATCACATTTTCTAAGATATGACCTTGATCAGCATTAGCATCAGGCAACATAATCCGGCGCAATCCGACATCAACTAAATAGTATTTTTCAGAGGATTGTAATAACTCACGCCCGCGTACTTTAAATTGTGCGGCACTATAAAATAACAAACTGTCCTGTAAGCCCTGAATATAGCGTTTTACTGTTTCAAATGAAATTTTAACCCCACTTGAAACAAAGGTATTTTTAATTTTATTGATGGAAATAGGTGAGCCTGTCACGCTTGCCAAATATCTTGCGACACGCTCGAGAGAGTTAATATCGGCAGTATTCAAACGGGGAATAACATCTTTAAACATTACACTGGCATAGACCGCTTGCAAGTAATCATAAGTTTCCTGCTGGCTAGTCATAGCAAGCGTATAGGGGAAACTACTGCGCGTGTACATGGCATACAAATCACGATTGGATAATTGTTGGATGATCGGATTATTTTCAATATGCCACTGTTTAAATTCTTGGAATGACAGAGGTAGAACGTGTTGCTCGATATAGCGTCCTGTAAGTAAAGTCGCAAGTTCTCCACTTAGAAAGAATGCATTTGAGCCTGTAATATATAAATCGATATAATCCCGAACATATAAGGAGTCGACTACTTTCTCAAAATTTGTAACATGTTGTATTTCATCTAAAAAAACGTAGTTTTTTTTACTTTTATCAACTTTAGACAGTACATAATCATGTAGTTTACGGTAATCTGTGAGTTCTTCAAATTCCATAAATTCGAAATTGATAGCAATGATGTTTTCGGCTTGTACACCCTGTGCTTTTAGGTCTTGTTGAAACATCGCTAACAAGGTGGATTTTCCAGAGCGACGTACACCCGAAAGCACTTTAATGACATCACGGTCTTGCCATGTATTCAGAAATTTTAAGTAGCCATCACGTCGAATATTAGCGCTTCTCATTGTTTACACTTGAAATCTAAAGTTTTAATTAATTCTATCAAATTTTAGAATGTATATGTAAATATATTTAGTTTTAAGAAAAGTTTAAAGGTTAAGTGAAACATTCAAAGCTGCTGTAGAAGCATGTAAACAGCAGATCTGATCAAAATCCAAATTCTGTCTTTTTGATTATTTTCCATGTCATGTTATGCCATTGATGCTGCGACTTAACTGCTATATAAATTAAGTGAAAAGTAAATGGAACTAAGATGTTAACTAGAGTGGAACTCATTTTTATTGTGCTAATGGTATCAGCCTTATTGCGTATGAATTGCTAAAAGGTTTATTTTAAAGTCACCTATACATGTTTTTGATCAAAAAAAAATGCCCATAGGGGGAATCTATAGGCAAAACTAAGGACCTTGACGGTCATTCAGAAACTACAGCTAGTTTCTGGTTGTGATTCTGGACTGAATTAAAAATAACCACATTGGCTGAATGTATCAAAAGTTAAATCATGTGATTAATCATTGATACATCTGCAAAAATGAGCTCATCGCTCTGCTGCTCAATACAGTAATTCACCAAACAAATCCGCTCTAATCTCTTCCAGACTCAGATCTGATTTCATTCTATTACAGATGGGATGAACCAGCAGACCATTCTCTAGAACACCTTGCCCACCTACGGCTTTGGCAATCCGATGATCCGATTCAGTAGAATCAAGATAGATCAATCCATCACAAATGAGGCAAAAGTTATGATTACCCACCAGAAAATTGTGCTTAAGCAGACTCTTGGTTAATGCCGAAAAAGCCTTGGGCTTTGACCGAGAAATTGGACTAATCGACTCCACATATCCCACCACATGCTTGACGACTGCATCATCATAACCACCCAAAAATCTTTCGACATAAAACTCGTTAAAGTTTATGTACTTGAAGGCCTTAGACATGGACAGAATAAAGGTATTCAGGCATTCCTCATCATCAAAATCAACATCCATTTCCAAGCTTAAGCAAATAAAGGCTTTATAGACAATTTGTAGCCGATCATAGCCCTTGATACCACTGCCGAACTTGCCGACCGTTTCGGTGGTCGCCACGGGGAAATTGGCGATCAAGAACTCAATACTACGGCGTACCCGGGTGAAGTCCTTGAAACTAATCTTTCGATGATGAATCTGCATGCGGCTTTCATGAATTTCATACACAATTGAAAACCATGCAAGAAAAGAAGTAATCTGAAAACGCTGATCCTTATAAAAATATAAGTATGGATGTAAGCCCAAACTCGGAACCCCAGCATTTTTTACAGGCGTCGCTATTCTGCAAAGAATGGTCAACAGATGCGACATTAGGTTTTCAACGCGCTCCCCCTGATTCAGACTCATAATATTATGAATCTGATCACCCGCAATGATATTCATCAGCTCATTGACCAAGCCAATTTTTTTGCCATGACTCATTTCATTGTCTAATAAAATGGTCGAAGTGCGACACGAAGTCGCTTAATGAAGTTGTTCCCCCCTGCGGGAACCACCCGTGTCACCGGGTGAATCTAGAAGGCTGAATAAAGAGCGCCTTCGACAATGTAACGAGGCACCGCAAGGTGCGGGGTATCAATCGTGAGAGGCGTACCCTTCTGGCAGCCATAGCCGGACAAGGGCTAGATAATCGGTATGGTGAACACATGTGAATCTGCGTAACGATCGTTAAGTTGAACGAGCGGAAATGGCTGATACGCTCGAACCAAAACGGTAATGGAGGTGGGAATTGCGTCTTTCGACTACGCATTCGTGACCCATACGCCTCCCGGTCGATAGCAGGCACCTAAGCCGATGTACTTCAGTAAGCGGAACGTGGAAATCCCGTATTACTCCCATTGGGAAAGCAGTTTGCAAAAACTGCCCATGGTGATGCGGGCGAAGGAACGAGGAAAAAGCGAATGCCAGTCTGTAATGGGTTGGATAGAGGTTGAAACATTACCCCACGCGAAAGCGGGCTGACGTCCTTATGGTCTCTCATCACAAGAGAGTGTGTAGAACCCTTTTAATGGAGGGAGAGCAAATGAATGCAGCAGTATCAGCGTGTGCACCTTCCAGCACATCGTGGGACAGCATCGATTGGATTGCTGTACAGCGTCATGTCAGAGGGCTGCAAGCGCGTATTGTGAAGGCGGTACAAGACGGCAGGCATAACAAGGCGAAAGCTTTGCAATGGCTGCTGACTCACTCGTTTAGTGGCAAAGCATTGGCCGTCAAACGAGTGTCTGAAAACAAAGGCAAAAACACGGCTGGGGTCGACAAGGTGACTTGGAATACACCCAAGGCCAAGACCGGTGCGATGATGTCGTTGAAGAGGCGAGGTTACACGCCCCTTCCGCTTCGGAGAGTCCTTATTCCGAAGAAAAATGGCAAGATGAGACCTCTCGGGATACCCACGATGAAATGCCGGGCCATGCAGGCGCTCCATCTGCTGGCTTTGGAACCCATCGCGGAGACCATCGCTGATCGGAACTCTTATGGGTTCAGACCGCAACGCTCAACCGCGGATGCTGCAGCACAGTGCTTTGGTGTGCTGTCAAGAAAAGTAAGTGCGGAGTGGGTGCTAGAGGGTGACATTCAAGGCTGTTTCGACAATATCAGCCATGACTGGATGATCGCCAACCTTCCAATGGACAAGGTGATTCTACGGAAATGGCTCAAAGCCGGTTACGTCTACCAAAGCAAGCTGTTTCCCAGTCTTTCCGGAACACCGCAAGGAGGTATTATCTCCCCGGTGCTGGCCAACATGACCTTGGACGGACTGGAAACGATGCTGGCGAAGAGGTTCTCTAACGCCAAATGGACAGGCAAAAAGCTGCAACTGGTACGGTATGCGGATGATTTCATCATCACGGGGTATTCTAAAGAGTGGCTCGAAAATGAAGTTCGTCCTGCCGTGGTTGAATTTCTGGCGCAGCGCGGTCTCGTGCTCTCTCAGGAAAAGACCAAAATCACGCACATAGGGAACGGGTTCGATTTTCTTGGCTGGAACGTACGTAAGTACAACGGCAAGCTACTGATCAAGCCGTCAAAGGCAAACATCAGCGCTCATCTTGACAAGCTGCGAGCATTAATCAATGCAAACAAAGCGACACGACAGGCCACTTTGATCGGTTTGCTCAACCCGATTCTAAGGGGTTGGGCCAACTATCATAGTCATGTCGTTGCCAAGAAGGTTTTCAACCAGGTAGACAACGCAGTGTGGGAAATGCTCTGGCGATGGGCTGTACGTCGCCACCCTCGCAAGACACTCCGATGGGTCAAAGATCGGTATTTCAAAGTACAAGGAGCGCGTCGATGGGTGTTCTCATGTGATGAACAGTCCGCCGATGGTCGGAAGCGACAATACACATTAGTGTCTGCCTCGGACACGCCAATTGTGCGACATATCAAGATCAAGGCTGCTGCTAACCCTCATGACCCCGCATGGGATGAGTACTTCGAATCCCGATGGGGTAAAAGAATGCTGGTCTCCGCAAAGGGGCGAGCCAAGCTGTATCGGGTGTGGCTAAAACAAGGTGGTCGCTGCTGCGCCTGTCTTAAACCAGTCACCAAAGATACACCATGGCACAGCCGTCATATTGTGAAGCTAAGTCATGGTGGAACGGATGCAGTTGCTAATCTTGAGATTTACCATCTGTATTGTCCGAGGAGTGTTCAGTTTGCCAATGTCAACGATGTATAACCGGGTGCCGAATGGCGCCTTAGCAGAGGCTTGAGCCGTGTGCTGGGAAACTCGCATGCACGGTTCTTAGGGGGTTGGACGTAGGTAACTGCGTCTGACTACCCGACAAAAGTAGCTGGTGGATCCTCTCCCCTAACTCAATCAACTCATTTAAACGTGTATATTGGAGCTCTTCTAGGTTAGATTTATTGTCATTGATATAACAACAGGCATAGATCGCATAATACGCATCACTACCGCGATTTCTTAGGTGATATTCCTCATATTTATCTAAACGTTTAGTATCTGAGTTAATCGATTGAAATACCCGTCGCGCATCTTCCGGAGTCCCCAGTACCTGCCTGAAACTGATTTTAATATCTTCTAACTTCGACTTTTTTTCTGCAAATTCAGCATCAGTGCAAATTCTTTGAAAATCAGCGAGATCTCCTAAATAATTGCGGAGGTAACGAATATCTTGTTTTTGTGGATCATTGAAATTAGGTGCTTGAGTGACTTGCTCATCCGCAAAATATCTATTGATCCACGCATAGATACAGGAAAGACGATGTGCCCCATCAATAATGTAAATATTGCCGTGTATATCTTTCCAATACAAAATGCATAAATTGATGTTTTGATCTTCTGTGCAATCTTCAATAAAGTTTGCAATTTCTTGCACGCTCCAACATTCCGTAGAACGCTGGTTATCCGCCTTAAATAAACATTTGATGATTGGATGCTTTTCAAAATCAGTCAGTGCCACTTCAAAATTGTCACGCTGCATTGAAGGTGACATTTCTTCTGGCAACATGACTTTACGCTGAATAATATTGGTCAATAGTCGTGTAGAACCCATTTCTTATTTTCTCCAGGCAACACTTTCCTACTTTCGCACAAGTACGAAATTTGAAAATGTATATAGTTCGATTTGGTTAAAGCTGTGAATTAAATGACCGTCAATATCCAGTCAGCGCTAACAAAAGAGACCTAAGAGAAATGGGTACTTTTAAGATGATATTTTTCATATTGTAATCTCGTTGATCAATGTGAAATTTGCCAACATCTTTTCCACGAGATGGTGGCAAACCAAATAGGGGTGGAAATACCGCTCAACGAAACGGCCAGTCATAGACTGCCCTACTTGGCCTGCCATAAAGCATTGCCATGCAGACACAAAAGAGCCACTAAAAGTGACTCTTTAGTACGTTGAGATGCGGGTTTCCACGCCCGATTACAGATTTTGCTGTAACGTAATTATCATATGGGTATCTTTTTCTTTGGTCAAACCAAATTAGAATTTTTTATTCATTTTTAAATAAAAAATATTAATCCTTAACATATTGATCAAATGGAAAGCGAAGAAAAAAATCAAATTCGCGGATTCCTAGGCCTTTGCTTGGCAAATCACATATTTGACAAGCAAAGGGCTAGGCCCCTTAGATTGAACGATATATGCTTAGGCTATTTGCACAATGCAAGGTATGATGTAGTCAGGTAAATGATATTCATGCACACTTAGCTGTCTTGAACAAATTTACAGAATTTGGCTGCACTTATACCCAAATTGTCACTTGAATTTAGCTCAATTAGGGTAGCGCTGTCTTTCAAAACTTTATGTAATAAAGCGTGCGTAAGTCATATATACTTAGATTCTGATATGATCTCCAATCGCCAAATATCGTACACTCAACCACGTAAGTACCCATCGCACGGCGCTTAATGATGCTTGTTGAGACATAATTCTAAAATAATCATATTTATTATGTTTCATCACTATCGGAAAAAACTGATGTTCTGTAAGGATTGAAAGCATAGGTTCATCCTCTGCCGTAAAATGCATCAATACTTTTGTTACATTACTTTCATACAACCATTTTTTTATTAACCAATTGTAAGTTTCTGATTGGTTTTGTTCTAAATAATCAAATCGCTCTAAAATCTCTTGTGCGAAATTAAAATCTACAGCCCTTAGTAATTCAGGCAAACGTGCTAATTTTCCTTGTGTCAAGAATGGATGTCTTCCTATATTTGAACCACGTTTACCTGAAGGAATGTTTGACATCGTAATTAAAGCTCTCTTCCAGGGCTCAATATCTAATTGTGGCTGCCCCTGTCCAGAAATAAGATACCGCTCAATATCTTCAATCTTTTGAAACAGTTCGTGTTTAATTACTTTACCCGTCGAATTCCCTCTTTTTTGAGCATAGATTACCCACCTCTGACTTTCTATTTTTTTGAGCACATATTTTTCGATGGTATCTCTCAACTCATATTTTAGATTACCATTGTGTTGGTTAATCGCTTGGAAATGCCTGAATAAATTACTCCGACTCATGACTCGCTTAAAAAATGCACTATGTAAATTGGGTTGCTGTTGTTGCATGCTATAGGCATAAGTAGCTAGAAATAAGATATGAATATAATGCTTTAATGTTGTCGATTCATGTAAATGTCCAAGCACTCGACTAATCGCCTTAATCCCTTGCCCAACCTGTCCTTCATTGCCTACTAGCGTATTAAATTGCTCATTCGATGGCATCCAAGTTTGTAGCCATGGCAGTTCTATCGTCAGCGCTTTAAAATCCACCACTGTTTGCAAACACTTTAAAGTATATGCACTTGCAAACGTATGTCTTAAATGATGTAAGCTGAGATCAACATCTCCAGTGACTTTCTTTAATATTTGAGATATTTGATCAAAAAAAGTCCTATGCTCACTGTTCTCATCGGAAATTAATATTGAATCTTTTTTATTCTTATAAATATCATCTAATCCCTTTTTAATCGTCTGGCTTAATAAATTCATCGGAACAACACGTTCTGATCCAAGTGTTTTTAACTGATGCTCACCATAAGGACGAATTCTGAGCATATCCTCATCAATATCTAAGGGCCGTAAATGAAGCGCCTCTGAACGGCGTACACCCATCGCCGCAGATAAACGAAAATGACGCTGAATCTCTAGGCGTAAAACAGTATCATTCACCCCAGATTCTACGGATTGTAATATTTGAACGATCTGCCGCACTTCATTTTTTGAAAAAACTTTAGCACTTGCTTGATGCGCTGTACGCTTTTGTAACCTTATACGATCATCATTTAACTGAATTAAAAAATCCCTAAAGCGATTCCACGCTGCGAGATGCTTGCGGTGTGGAAAATGCTCTTGCGTCAACTCCATCCATTTTTGAAATACATCTTCATTAATCTGGCTATCTTTTGTTAAATCTTCTGAAAACCCCAATATACCTGCACTGACGATAGCTAAATGTAGATGAATCATATTTCGATTCTGTAGACTTAACTCTTCTGCATCACAGCGTAAAATCAACCATTGCACAAAGCATGTTAATAAATTGACTGAGTAGCGATTCGTTTTATTACTAGCAAGCTGTTTAAGCCAAATGCTTGATCTAGATTCACCTTTTAGTTGCTGAATCATCGCTAAAATATCAGACAAATGTAGTTGCTCATCGTCTATTTCTATTTCACTTTCTGGCTCAGTGCTATCTAAATTTGTGGTTAATTTTTCATATTCGAATAAGCGTAATAATTCATTTATTGAAAGATCTTCAGTCAGGACTTGGCCTGATATATAACCTGCAATCAACGGAGTGCTATTTAACATCACATTTTGCTGTAAAGCTTTCAACCATTGAGCTAACGATAGAGTTGACTTAACCCCTATTTGTTTTAAATATGTATTAAAACACTTTTGCCAAGCCGTTCTTTGTTGATTTCTTGGCTGTGCTAAAATCTCTTCTAATCGGGGCTGTAGATACTGTCGGTCTACTAAAATTAACGTCGAGACATAAGGACTTAACATTACTGTACGGCGTATCTTTGTCACAGATCTATCATTATTCACTGTCAGTTCAACGAGCCGACTATTCCCCATAGCGACTATATGTTGATCAGAAGCAATAAACTCCAACATCGCTTGTAAATGGCTCACTCTGCACAGTTGTGAATACATGGAGAGTACAACCAGCAAACGTCCTATTTCAACATCACAATTTTGATGTTCAGGTAAATGTTCTAAATCCTTCTGAATATGATCAAGTAAGTTTTGTTCTATATAACACCATGTACTAAAACTATTTTCAGATGTCAGCCATGTACGATGAGCCTTTTGAGGTAACTGAACGAATAAAGGAATTTTCGCTTCATCGCGAATATAAGCACAATATGCTTTAATCGCTTGAGGCAAATCAATATTTTTATTTTTAGCTAAATTTGAGGCTAATAGATGGCCAAGCTCTAAAGCTACTTGTGGCTCAGGATTTTCCTCAAAAATCAGCTGATAATAGGACTTATAGTCTGGGTTTTTCAGCCATTCTTTTACATCATTTTCTGAAAACTCTATTCTAAGCTTTGTCTCTACTTGTACTGTTTTAGTCTCTTGAGTTAAAACAAATGTAGGAACATTCTTGATTTTTAAAAAATCAAAATCTTCAATACACTCGAAACCTAATTGTTTTTGCAAGTTTTCTTGTACATCAAGCCACTGTTGTTTAAAGGCTGATACAGGAAATACGGATAATATATCCCATGGATGACGACCCCGTATCCAGTGCCCAAGTCCAGCGTCCTTGAACCTCCCAGGTAACTGATTACGATCAGAGCGAACCAACTTCCGTGCCCAATTTCTAATTAAATCTTCAATCTGATGAGGATCATACAGTTGCACTGCATAAGATGATAAATCAACACGTAGCTCAATTTGCTCCCCCAACATTCCCATCAAACCACGTAAACTTTGAATTTGTTTGATCAATGCTGGAGTCAATGGCACATAACGATCAGTTGATTCATTTTGATGATGCTTATCTTGAATCAAGGCCCAGCCTTGCTGACTGATCCACTTTGGAAAGGGTTGTTTAATCCCTCGACCAGCTGTGGCAAGATTTATCCATAATTCCGTATATGACATTAAGTACTTAAAGAACATCTGCCAATCTTTCTGTTCATTGGCTTGATATATATAATTTTTTATTCGTGCAATTTCATTTTGTATTTCAATAATCTTTATTCCAATTGGGCTACCCACCCGCTTATTGGAAGAGTATATATATTCAGGAATATTAATTTTTATCGTTCTTAAACAAGCAGCCCAGAGTTGCTCAAGTTGCCTCTGTTCAAAAGAGGCATAATGAATCAAGTTATCATAATTTCGACCTGATGCATTCGTCACTGCTTTAACGACAGCTAAATCACCTTGGCTATGATCATATAACAACCGTGGAAGAATATCTCGAATGCTTTTGAGGCTGATTTCTAGCTCTTTAGGTACACGGTTAATCAGTTCACTCGCGTCACGTTCAACTGCAATATGCTGTCTTGTAATCCCAAGATTTTTGACTTGACTCACCAAATCATTGAGTTCAATCGGTAAAATCAAATGTAACTCGTTGGTCCATGGCACGTGAAATTTAGATTTTTTTGGCTTTTTTTTGAGTATTGGTGTCCCAGCTAAAATACTCAATACATATGCAGATAAAGTATGATCATACTTAATAGTAATATTATTATGACCAGTAATATTATTATGACCAGTATTTTGACTAAAACTTGGCGCTTTAAATTCACCCACCGGACGTCCGGTGAGCAAGCTTAATATCAAAGCTAATTTTGCGCGTAACATCATGCTGGTATCTGTATGAGATGGTTGACAGAGTCTAAATACTTCTTGAATTGAATTTAAGGACAATCGCGATTTGGTCCAAACTAAACCAACATTTGCAGCTTCAATATGTTGAGAAGTCGACTTAGATGCATAAAACCCTCGAAGTAAATCGGATTGTTCTGCCAAAAAAAATCTAAACAAGGGCTCCAATGGTGTTTCATCTTCTTCAATCTCATCATCCTCAAATACATCTGAGACTAGACCACGATGAATTTCATCTACATCTTCTAAAGGTTGAATAGCAATACTTAATGAACCATATCGTTGCAGGATCAATTTTTTGTGCTTTATCCCTATACGGTGTAAAAACTCTCGACGTTTTTTGTTATTTTTTAGCCGATTATTTCGCCAGATTTGTGATAAAAATAGCTTTAATGCATAATAAATTTTATTTAATTGTTCATCATTATTATGAACAGACATTAACTGAATCAGTTGCTTCGGTGAATTTTGAAGCAGTGAAGCTTTTACATCTTCTAAAATCTGTGTATTACCAGCATCACCTAATAGCCTAATCGCTAAAAAGGCATTGTACACACGAGATCCTTTTTGGTCTTTCAGCTTTATGCTTCCATCACCCTTTAAATAACTACTATAAAGCTCAAGAGCATGTACCTTGTCTTGAAAATGAAAAATTTGCTCTAAAAACCAAATAATTACAGTATCAAAACTCTCATTATTATGATTTTCTCCTGCTTGAATCAATAGCAAATCACAAATTCCACTGTCTCCAGTGTATGGACGTAATGGCGTGGGGTTATGTTTATTTTTATCCGTTGTTTTTGAAAAAAAATGTGAATATTCCTCAGAATACTCTAATGCACTAATGATCTCTAAAGTCTTAAGCTCATCACGAAATTTTGGTAATTCATTATCACCAATCAAGGTGAAAATTCGCTGACAAATGATAACGATACCGGCTAAGCTATAATGTGCACGTAATAAAAATAATGCTCGGAGGAGTTTTTGTTCTTCTATAGGGGTATTCTGGTTTATCCATTCTTTCAGTTGCTGAAAATAAATATTCATAGCCTACTCCTAAGACGATAAATCCATGCTTTCTCAAAGTCTGTTAAAGCTAAAGCAACTTCTGCCGTTGGCGCCAAACGAACAATTTGCTTTTGATATTTTTGATAAAGTTCTTCTAGTTGAGGTAAAAGCACAAAAAAGTCAGCTATGTGAAAATAGGGTTGCACAGATTTTCCAAGCTCTTTTACTTTAATTTTTTCTAATGGTAAAAGCTTTTGGGAGATATAACCTGCTAAAACATTTTCGATTAAAAAAGTACCACTCACCACTGGTGGAGCCCAACCTACCAGTTTTTTTACAAAGGAAATAGGCAGCTTATTTAAATAATGCTGTGTATTTAAAAATAAAATCATTTCTTCTGGATCTAAACGCTTTAGCCGAAGTTGGTCTGCAACCACCATCTTGTCCTGTACTTTATCCACTTTACCCCAGTGTCTTCTTTTCACACTGTTCTTTAGATCTTTTACATTACGTAAATCTGTCTCAAGAGCAAGCAGTAACTTACGATATATCGCGAGCAGTAGTAATGCTTGATTTTTAATTTTTTCTGAAAACTCACTGCTTATTTCCCCATTGAGTAACATCATTTTCAAAACTAAAGCTGGGCATGGTTTTTCAAACCTACCTTCAGATATTGTTAATGCATCAATGAGCAATGGTGTCATCATTTTTTTCGCACAGGTAAATTATTTTTAGCGTTACAATAATAGAATAACACAGTCCCTAAATTAACAAAATAAAATCAAATATATTTTATATTTACTAAAAAAGTATCTGAATTATATGATTTATTTACTAACCTTATTTTTATACTAAAGCATGCAGCCCACCTCAATGACCTGGCCTGATTTAAAGCGTGCTTTATAACCACTGTAATCATCACAGACCAGATAGCCCTGCCAGCCTTTCAAGAACTCTGCAGCATGCTGGCCTGAACGACTATCTTGAAAGTCATAGATCACCGCTTGAACTGGATTGTACTGTGTGGTGGCATAGGCCCAGACATAACCTTTCTTCGGTTTTTTCTCATTCTCACCCATCCGCATAATGGTGACCGGCGTTTCATCGGCATGGATCACCCGCTGTTGCAGCACCACCTGTTTTAAGGCATTGGCCAGAGGTTCCAGTTCTACACCGCAGCGACCTATCCAGTCAGATAAAGTTGATCTAGAAAGTTCGATTCCCGCCCGCTGATAGATCAGGCGCTGACGGTACAGCGGCAAATGATCGGCATACTTCGATACCAGCACATGGCTGAGCAGTTCAGGACTGGCAATACCTTTATCAATCACATAGGCGGGCATCGCTTGCTGAGTCAGAGTGTCACACTGATCACAGACCCATTTGCCACGGATATGCTGTTCTTTATAGATCTGTGCCGGTCTGAAATGCAGTTTTTCACTGACATCTTGGCCGATACGACGAAACTGGCAGCCACAACTGCATTGGGTTGATGCAGGTTCATGCTCAATACGGATGGTGTGTAGATGATCTGGCAGTGGTCGACGTTTAGGTTTGTTGCCTGTGCCTTTGTGTGCCGCTGCATCGGTTTTATCTGCATTCAGCCGTTCCAGTTCCAGATCAACCGCGGCAATATCTTCATCAACCGCTTCGTCCCACAGGTGGATTTGTTTGGTCTTTAAGTGTTCATTCTTTTGGGCGAACTTATGCCGTTTAAACAGCGCCAGTTCATGCTCGTATTTTTGAGTGAGAACAGAGAGAGATTTAACTTTGGCATCTAATTGTTGATTTGATACTTCCAGATGTTGAACTTGAGCATCTAATTGTTGTTTATCTTCTGCGAGTTGTTGATGCTGCATCGCCAACTGCCTGGTGAATTCCAGCAGTTGTTCATGGGTCAGTTGGCTTAAGTCAGGCAGCGTATTCATGACCGCAGTATGCCTGAGGTCATGAGAAGAATGAAATAGAACGTTTGGAGAATAGCAGAATGGAACAGCCTGGTTTAAAGCATCGTCACCACCTGCTGTCGTCCAATGCGCTGCCAGGGCAAACCTTGGATCAGTGCCTGTAACTGTTCCGGGCTGAGGGCCACGCTTTCACCTTGGTGAACTTGAGCCCAGTGAAATTTGCCCTGTTCCAGCCGCCGGGCACACAGCCAGATGCCCAGTCCATCATGTACCAACACTTTCATGCGATGGCCACGTTTATTACAGAACAGGTAAGCACAATGCGGTTTGATGTAGCCAAAGGCTCTCACCACCTGAGCCATGGTCGTATCCATACCTGCACGCATGTCCATGGGCTGAGTAGACAACCAGATTTCATCAATGCGGATCATGTTGCAAGTGCCTTGAGTAATTCTGCCAAGGCAGGTATTTCTGATGTCTGCCATTTTAGCTGAATATCATTATTCGTATGAGGCACGGTGATACACAACGTGATCCTCTCATCAATAGGTTGGCTGATTGCAGCAGTGTAAGGCAAAGCAATAAATGCTGGATTCACATGAGTAGGATCCTGCACGGCACCCTCATGATGGCTGAAGATCCTGATCCAACGACTGACAAGGTTGGCATTAATACTATGTTGCAGTGCGACCGAAGCGATCGAGGTATTAGGATTTTTACAGGCATTGACAATACTGAGTTTGAATTCTTTGCTGTATGTTCTGCGTTTTTTAGCAACATGAGGTGTTGCTGAATATATATCCATATTCATGGATTAAGTCCCCACTTGTTTTTAGGTGGGAACTAAATTAAGGCTTATAGGATCGCTTGGTAAGGCTGTGTTAGCCGGATGCTTACTTTGAATCTCCATTACTCATTTGAGCTTGATCCAATTAATCTGCCATTTGTTACACCCAACACGGCGTACACCACTGCAGCTAAAGATGGCTTTGGCGTACTTGCAGATGTTACGCCCAACAATTGGGGACGTAAGCTTACGTTAACTCAGCACACTCGCGTACCACTCAATCAAATTGAATGGCTGATTGCGGCACGTGGTAATGCAGTTGGGTGCTTGGTGGCTAGCTTGTCATCTAAAGCAATCAAAACCGTTGGCAAAGAATCCTTTGTTAAATTTCCTGATTTGCAGACTTACTTAAAATTATCTAAAGCAGTGGATCAGCACCAAGACCCAAACATGATCAGCATGATGACCGATAATTATTTATCAAAACTGATTCACCATGGGTCATCAATGTGCGGTGCACGACCTAAAGTGGTCGTGCGGCACAAAGGCATTGAGTGGATTGCGAAATTCAATAAAGCCGATGACCTCTTTGATAATGCAAAAGTTGAATATGCATCAATGAAGATGGCGCAAGCCTTGGGCTTAAATATCAGCAATGTTGAGCTTGAGGAAGTGGAAGTCAACCCTATTTTGCTTGTTGATCATTTTGATCGTAACTGCCCTGAGCGAAAGAAATACTACATCAGCGCACATAGCCTCATGAACATCCGTAAAGTGCGCGTAGGCGACTTAAAGATGTTTTATATGCATTTGCAGTCAGATTTGCTATGACGCAATCAGCAATCAATTAGAGCCATATAAGCGCATGGTCTTGAATGTAATGATCAGCAATACAGATGATCATTTAAAATACCATGGCTTCTTAATGCATAACATGAAAAATCATCATTATTCACTTAGCCCTCTATTTGATGTTCTACCGCACGGATCACGAGCATCTTACCCCAAAGAACATGCGATCGCCGTGGGTGCAGAAGGTCGAATCGGAACAGCGCAAAACCTCTTGAGTCGTTGCAATGCTTTTGGGTTAACCGAGTTTCAGGCGAAAGAGATCATAAATATAAAACTACTCCCCAAGAAGAATGGCAGAATTTAATCTCAGTCCGAAGTAACAGTACTCTCAAAGACCAAATGTAAAGAAGCATACTTAAGAAAGCAAATTTCAATAATGCATGAGGATGTAATTAGTTTGAGGGGGATAAAAAAGTGTAGCAACTTGCTACACTTTTCAGATTGCTGACAAAGGTCTCACATTTATGTGAGACTTTTTTTATAATCACCGTATGCTAAAAAACTACACCACCCAAACCGAAATCGAGATGGTCACACTAGAAGAACTTGTGCCTCAGGATCATCTCGTTCGTAAAATAGAAAAAGCGATTGATCTCAACTTCATTCGTGAACGTGTCGCACATCTCTATTGTCCTGATAATGGACGGCCTGCTTTAGACCCTGTGGTCTTCTTTAAAATCCTGCTCCTTGGCTATCTCTTTGGAATTCGTAGTGAACGCCAATTAATGCGAGAAATTGAAGTCAATCTCGCCTACCGTTGGTATATCGGCTACTCACTGACTCAGAAAGTACCCAATGCTTCAACTTTAAGCCAAACTCGACGTCGACGCTTCAAAGACAACACCGTGTATCAGGATATTTTTAAAGAAATCGTCTTTCTTGCCATACATCATCAAATGGTGGATGGACAAGTCATTTATACAGATTCCACTCATCTTAAAGCCAATGCCAATAAAAACAAATGTATCAATCAAGTGGTCCAAGAAAGTAGTGTTAATTATCTCAATGATTTAGAGCAAGCGGTCACACTTGAACGTGCAAAACATGGGCAGAAACCCTTAAAACCTCAATCAGAGCAAACCCGCAATGATGATGATCCTCCAAGTGCAGGAGGGACAGGTAAAACTCGCAATATCAAAACCAGTACCACAGATCCTGAAAGTGGCTACATGCATCGAGAAGGTAAACCGAAAGGCTTCTTCTATTTGGATCATCGTAGTGTTGATCATAAATTTGCGATCATTACAGATACGCATGTAATGGCTGGCAATGTGCATGATAGTCGCCCTTATTTAGAACGATTGGACTATCAAATCGCGTGTTTTGGTTTTAGCCCGCATAGTGTAGGTTTGGATGCAGGCTATGCAACTAGTGCCATTTGCTATGGCTTGGAACAACGCAGCATTGCTCCTGTTATGGGCTATCGACGCCCAAATCATAAGAAAGGTTATTTCTACAAACGGGAATATGTTTATGATGCCGAGAAGGATTGCTATCAATACCCACAAGGTCAGCCATTAATTTATAAAACGACGAATCGTCAAGGTTATAAGCATTATCATTCTGATGCGAGTGTATGTTTGAATTGCCCAGTGCGTGAAAAATGTACGCAGAGTAAGAATATAACCAAAGTAGTGACACGGCATGTTTGGGAAGAAAGTAAGGAGCGAATGAATGCCATTCGGCTAAGTCCACAAGGCAAAAAGATTTATTCGAGGCGGAAGGAAACGGTTGAACGAAGTTTCGCGGATGCAAAACAATTACATGGTCACCGTTATGCGCGTTTCCGAGGTTTAATGCGAGTAACGCAGCAATGTTTACTTGCAGCTACAGCACAAAACATGAAGAAAATCGCCTTGCACTTATGGAAGGTGTTTTTTATTGTATTTTTTAGCCCTCAATATGCTTAAAAATAAATCACTATGAATGAATGATAGAAGTTTAAAAAACAAACCCCGATTCAGTGATTGCTGAATCGGGGTTTGTCATTAGTCTGAAAAGTGTAGCAACTTGCTACACTTTTTCGCTTTTTTGAATCAGCTGTTTTAAAAAATCTTCTAGTTGTAATAGACTGGCTTCGTCAATTTCCGAGATATTCAGAGAAACCTTAAGCTGTTTTTGATTCAGTTTAATATTCCCCGCAATCTTACCCGCATATTCAATTTTTCTGACCACTGATGTCGTGGTCAGTTTTTCTGGATCCTGACTCAATAATTTTTCAGCATAGGCAGTAACTTTGCTTTGCTCAAGTTTTTTGTCTTTTACTTTTTCCCAAGCCCCGAGTAAAGCCGTTTCGGCCTCAGAAAGTTGTTCCAGATGATCCGATAGAAATTTTTTGAATGCAGTTGCAGCAGTACGACCTAGCAGGCCTGGTTCCAGATCAAGGTCATTTAAAATTACTTGAGGCAGTTTTTCGTATGCTAAATACTTGTACATATCTTCGCGATTTAAACCCAGTGAATTGGCTAAACGTTGCTTGTTTTTCTTTAACTTCTCATCAAGTGAGTTCAGGCCAATAAAAATTTCATAATCTGTCAGGTCCTGACGCTTTAAATTCTCTGCTAAGGTTAACAAAGATGCTTCTACATTATTCGCATCAATGATAATGGCTTCAATCACAGACTTGCCGAGTAACTGGTGCGCCCGTAAGCGCCGCTCGCCTGCAATGAGTTCATATTTCAGATTATCAAGTTTACGTACTGTAATGGGCTGCAAAAGACCGACTTCGTCAATGGAATCCGCCAGTTCTTTTAATTGTGACTCTTCAAATAATTTACGCGGCTGGTTTGGACTGCGGCTGATATCCTCAATAGGAACATTACGTCTAAACTCTTTCAGTTCTCTAATATTGTCTTTCTGTGCTTGCTGATGTTTTTCTGTATTCTGTTTCAGTTTCTGAGCTAAAAGCTCTTTGGTGCTTGCCATAATACTCTCAGGTTTAAACTTTAGCTACAATTTCATTGGCAAGGCTTTCAAAAGCCTTACGTACTTTTGAATTTTTTTCTACTTTCAAAAGTGATTGTTGAAGAATCGCTGCTTGATTAACTTTAGTACTTTGAGGAATGGTGGTCTCTAAAAGTTTTCCTACCTGTTTCAAGGCTTCATTCCGAATCAGCTTACAGACATTCTGACGTTCATCATGCTTAATTAGTAAAGCGCCTAAAAGCTCTAAATCTGGATTAATACGTTTGATCTTTTCAAGATGATTTAAAAGATCTGTTACCCCATACAATCCATATTGTGATCCGGATTCGATAGGGATAATGACATGTGTTGAAGATGCCAAGGCATTGCTGGTTAATAATTTAAGACTAGGTGGACAGTCGATCAATATAAAATCATAAAGATCTTTTAACAGTTCTAACTTGATATTTAACTCTTCAGAAGGACGGGGAGCTTCTTCTTTTAGTTGGTCTTCTGTTTTTCCTAAATTCAAGGAACCATAAATTAATGATACTTTTTCAAAGTTCGTTTCTTCTTGTAATGCATCTGCCAACAACGAAATATCGCCCACCAGTAATTCTGCTGTAGTCACAACAATTTCGCTTGGATGTTGGATCCCAATATGTAAACTTGCGTTTGCTTGAGGATCTAAATCAATGACTAAAACTTTGTTGCCCAGATTGGCAAGTTCTGAGGCGAGGTGCACAACAGTCGTTGTTTTGCCACATCCGCCTTTGTGGTTAGCAACAGTAATAATTTTTGCAGACATGCGTGTCAGATGATTCCGTATTTGAATGTCTAGTAATATAAATAACTTTCACTTATCTTACTATAGTTTTTAAATTTATAAACCTATTTGTTCAGATGTAAAACAGCTTAAAAAATAAATCTTTAAATAGGCTAGCTTAATTAATAATTAGAATAATTAGTTATTTAGCTAATTAATAATTAAGAGCATATTTTTATTATATAAAACAAATACTTATGTTTTTAAAAGTGGAAGGTCTGTCACCGTAAAGTGGAAGGTTTGTCACCGTAAGGTGGAAGGTCTGTCACTCTAAGGTGGAAGGTTTGTCATCCTAAAGTGGAAGGTCTGTCACTGTAAAGTGGAAGGTCTGTCACTAGGGTGGAAGGTTTGTCACTGCTACTTTTTAAACTGCTATTTTTATAAAAAAATAGTTAAAAAAACAATAATTTAGGCTGTTAATAAAGTCCCGTAAATAAGCTTTAAAGGTGGAAAGGTTGTCACTGTATATTTTTAACCTGTGGATAATCTGTTTTTATTGGATATTTCCTGATGATTATATGTACAGTTATACCTTTCAAATCTAACTGAAAGGTGGAAGCCTTGTCACATCAGGGTTTCTATCTGACTTACCCTACCTGAATGTGGATGAAAACAAGTAAAAATAGGTATTCTGAACTGTAATTTAGGAGCTAAAGGTGGAAGGTCTGTCACTATAGGGTGGAAATATTATATTTAATTCCACTTTAAAGGAGAAAAATCGGCTAAACCGCTTTTTTTTGATGACAAACCTTCCACTTTTAGAATCTTGTGGTGAAAACCTTGAAAGTTTTTCCACTTTTGTATATAAAAACTAAGTCAAATTATAAATATCACGGTTATGACAGAATCTGAACCATTGCAAGAAGAATCGAATTATATTCCTTACTGTATAGGCAACATTCGCCATAATGGTGTTGTCAGTACCAGTAACCGTTTAATTCGCCCAATCGAGTTATCAGCCAATGAATACAAAGCGCTTCTATATGCAATGGCAGTTGCGAATTATAGTGAGAAAAATAGGGTAAATGGTGAAATCACCGAACAAACCTATATTTATTTGTATAAGGATGATCTGGCAGATTTACTAGGATTGAATAAACGTAATTCAATTAATGTTGCAATAGACCGCATCTATAAAGAACTTTCATCCCGGGTGGCTCATTTTATTATTGAGGAGCCTGCTGATGATGGTAAGAGAAAAACTAAAAAAGTACATTCTGTCGTTCCCATTATCCGTGAGTTAAGATGGGAAGATGATTCTAAAAATGCGATTCAGATTCGTTTTACCAGTGAGGTGTTGCCGTATTTCACTCAACTGGCTGGGGGTAATTTTACTACCTATCAGCTAAAACATCTTTTTGCCCTAGATTCTGTTGCCAGTATGAGTCTTTATACTTATTTCATTAAAAACGAATTTAAGTACGCCAATCAAAAGAGTTATGAAGTGCCATTACTTTTAGAAAACTTGAAAGCACTGATTGATATTAATGAAACCAAATATGATCGCTGGGTAGATTTTAGACGCTATGTATTAGACAAAATAGTGGCAGAAATTAACGAAAATACAGATCTACAGTTAGAGTATGAAACCGTTAAGAAAGGCCGTCCAATTGTAGGTGTGAATTTTAAACTGCATCATCGGATTGCTGATAAGGCACTGGATGAATTTGCAGTGATTGAAAAAATCTATCTTGATGTTCCATTTGAAGACAATGCATACGTAAAAGAATTAGGGGCTAAATTCGATATGAATGTACGTTCTTGGTATATTTTTAATAATGATGAAAATTATCAGCAGTTCAAGAAGTGGTTTAAAAAAGTAGGATGCCTCACTGACTCTCAAGCAAATATTGTCATTAATGACACTTTATTCCAAATGGATTTTGCTGAAATTGGTATGGGATTGAATGACTTTAAACGAAATATGAAGCATAAACTTAAAAATAATCCGGAATTCGTCTATAGTATTCGTGAAAGACTGAATGATATTTTTGGTAAAGAGTTGATCTAGCGGAAAGTGTAGCAACTTGCTACACTTTTTAGATATATGTTCGTAAAGAATACAAGTGGTAAGGACCTTAGGATAAAAACGACTCTGTTGCATGAAGTGTGAAAATTGAGACTCCTACTGACATGTTAACGGTTCAAATTACTTTACCCCACTCAAAAGCAGAAATTGGCTTGAAATGGCAAGTATCAGAAATATCTGCTATAGCAGAATTACTCAAGGCACTTGCAATATAGTCCGACTTAAAGAAATATTTATTAAATATGGAAATAATCTTATCTATAATTTTTTTTAATAGTTTTATATGGCTTTGTTGCACAAAGATTTCATAACTATATGATTTTAAAGGTTTTGATTATTTTTTGATCCAAATTTAAATTTATTTAAATCAGATGCTTACATATTTATGCAACAAAGTCGTCAGCTTTTGCCGATGACAGCCAGCAATTTGGCAGCTTGACTGTCTGGTATGATCCATTGACACCGGCAGCAGATGCCGCTAATTTTCTGGATGAAGAACAGAGTTTAATCGATCATATCACCATTCAGATCACCCAAGTATATACTCGGTTACAGTCCCAGGGTCGGGTGGCACGTTTAACCTATCTCTATCAGTTGCTTAGTGAAACCAATCGGGTCATTGCCCATAGCCAGAACCAGCAGGCATTGCTGACTGAGTTGCAGCAGGTGTTGCTGAACTTGGGTGGTTTTGCCAAAATTGTGATCGCACTTAAGGCTGATGATCAGGCTGACAGTCCACTAGTGATCCAGTTCCATCATAATGTCAGTGCCAATATTTTACCGACGTTGCAGACTGTCTTGCAGCAGGAGCAGAATCCTCCGTTGAATCATGTGAAAAATACTGGCCCAGATGTGGATGTCTATAGCTATGCCTTGGTCAATGCTCCTGATGCGCATATTTCTCCAGAATACCGGGCGTGGAGACACTATTTAAAACAGGAACAGGTGCACCAGGCGGCATTGACTCCGTTGCTGTTTAACGGCCATTTCTGGGGGCTGATCGGGCTGTACACCACAGGTCGGGTAGAATTTGATCAGGAGCAAATTCAGCTGCTACAAAATCTCTCCAGAGATATTTCATCTGCACTGGAGCGTTTTTCCGCCGAACAACAGCGCAAAACTGCCGAATCTTATTCCCAGCAAATGGAACAACGTTTCCAGCAGGTGTTTTTGCAGTCTCCTGTGCCGATGCATATTATTTCCATACAGGATTAACGCATTCTTGCAGTCAATTTAGCCTATGAAAAATGGCTGGGATATCGCCTGGAAGATTTTCAAAATCAGGATGCCTGGCTGAAAAAAGTGGCGCCGAGTGCAGAGCAAAGACAGTTGATGCAACAGAACTGGGAAGAGGCATTGCAACTAGCAAAAAAAGGCAACCCGGTGCAATTTCCTGAAATTACGCTGTTAGCAAAAGATGGTAGTCAGCGCATTGCCCAGCGTACCATGTCGATTGTCGGCAATGATGTGATTCTGGTCTGGAATGATCTGACCGCAATCCGGGAAACGGAACAGGCATTACAAGACAGTGAGCAGCGCTTCCGAATCATGGTAGAACATACCGTGGTCGGAGTGTATGTGCTGCGCGACAATCGGTATATCTACGTCAATCCAAGTTATGCCAACATGCTTGGCTGGTCTGCTGCAGCGCTCATTGGACATGATATTCTGGAGTTTGCCGATGCAACGATAGACATCCTGGCACTGATTCACCAGGAGCAGGATCAAGCTACGGAATATTTGGGCATGCCGCCTATCGTTGCGTTCCGCCATCAAAACGGTCAGATCCGGGAATTTGCCCTACATGCACGTTGCATCACTTGGGACGATGGCATGCCTGCCACGATTGTCATGGCACTAGATATTACCGAACAAAAGCAGGCACAGGATCAGATTACCCGACAGCTAGAGCAGCTGGAAGCCACCATGTATGGCACCTTGCAGGCAGTATCTATTATGGTGGAATTACGCGATCCTTATACTGCGGGGCATGAGCGTCGTGTAGGGCTGATTGCTAGTGCCATTGCCAAAGAAATGGGCTGGGATGAAAAACGCTGCCTGCAGATGGAAGAAATTGGACTGGTACATGACATCGGCAAGATTTCCATTCCTTCTGAAATTCTGACTAAACCTACTCGTCTAACGCATCTGGAAATGGAAATGATGAAAGGCCATGCACAGGCGGGTTATGAGATTCTCAAGAATGTTCCTTTCAATATTCCAATTGCAGAAATCATTGGTCAGCATCATGAACGCATGGATGGAACGGGCTATCCTAATGGTTTGAAAGGGGAGGAGATTCATCCAGAGGCACGTATTTTAGCGGTAGCCGATGTGATTGAGTCAATGGCTACGCATCGCCCATATCGTGCTGCTTTGGGCATAGATGTTGCACTTTGTGAAGTTTTAAAAGGGCGTGGAACAATTTATGATACGGAAGTTTGTGATGCAGCAGTACGTTTAATCAAGGAAAAGGGATATGTGCTGCCAAGTTAAACAGGCTTGATCATCAGGTGAATAGCAGCCAAAAAGCTATTCACTTTTTTAGTTGAGCTACAGACTGCACTGGGTTATGTATCGCCTTTTGAGTTTGAAGCAATGTACTATGATAAAATTAACCAGTTAGGTCAGGTGGCCTAACTTAAATAAAAAGTCTCCGACAAACCCGGTACGGTTCATTTTAACAATTTTTAATCAGAGCCTTTTGGAATAATTTGCTTTAATTTCTCTATTATTATTTTATCAAAAAATTCCTTTAATATGAAAAAATTAGAATTTATTTTATTAAGTTTACTTGCAGCCTGTAGTCCAGTTACAGAAAAAATTGAATCAAATATAGTTGTTCCACGTATTCAATATACGGGGGGAGCAGATAATGCAAGTTATAGTGAGGCTAAGCTTATTAGGGAAGGTAAATGCCTATACCTAGAACATGCTGATGGATCTAAAGTTCTGCCAATTTTTGCTACAAAAACTCTAGATTGGGATATGGAAACTAAGAGCCTAAAAGTAGATTCGGATACTTATTTTTTAGGTGATAAAGCAGCATATGGAGGCGGAGAATCCTATCCTCTAGAAAAAAATAATTATTCTTGGATAACTGAAGTAGATCCTAGCTGTGATACCTCAAAAGTTATAGTTATTAGTCGACTCATAAGACCAATTGAACAGAACTACCAAAATGAAGAATAGCCTATTTTACTGTCTTGCATTAGTTTTAATTATAGGATGCCAACCATTAGAAAAAAATGGATATATTTCTATTAAAAATTGGACCAATGCCCCAATCACAGATCTTAAAATAACTTATATCAGTGCTCAAAAAACTTATAGCTTAGGTACTCTTTATCCTTATTCGGAATATAAATACGCCATCAACTATGAGCAGCATAATGAGGATTCAATAATCTTTTCATATGTAGATAAAAGTCATAAAAAGATTAATCAAGAAGTAGCTACATATGCAGCCAAATATGATAGGAGAATTTATGAAATAATTATTCAATAGAATATAAATTTATATAGAAATTACAATTACTAATTGAACGAAAGAGCTTCTATTTGAAGTTTCAAAAACTGGAGTTTTCCACCAATCTAACCTCCATTTAACATAATGGTGGTTATGCGAAACGAGAGTGTAAGCCCAAAATAGAAATGTCCGGTTTCTCCAAAGTAAAAATGTCCGCTTTTAGAATATGCACTTTTGCGATTATTGAAGCGGACGGTTTGATATGTTGGTGTCTATGTCGGATAAAGAACTTAAACGATTGTCGGTCTTGCAGGAAATCTGCGATCAACGCATAACTCAATCCCAGGCTGCTCAGCTACTTCATATTTCAGAACGTCAGATCAGACGCTTACTGCAGAAATACAAAGCTCAAGGCCCAGCTGCATTAGCCCATGCTGGTCGTGGCCAAACCAGCAACTGCAAACTTCCTGAAGAACTCAGACTCAAGTGCCTCAATATTGTTTCGGATCAACTCCATGGTTTCGGACCCACTTTAGCGCATGAAAAGCTCACTACCGTTCATGGATTCGATCTTTCAGTGGAAACCCTGCGTTGCTGGATGATTGCAGCCGATTTATGGATTCCTCGCTCCAAGCGCCTGAAACGCCCATATCAGCCTCGATATAACCGAGATTGTTATGGTGAACTGGTACAAATCGATGGCTCACACCATGACTGGTTTGAAGGAAGAGCCGCTAAATGCTGTCTGCTAGTCTTTATCGATGATGCCACAGGCAAATTGCAGCATTTACGCTTCTGTGAATCAGAATCAGCCTTTGACTATATGATTTCGACACGCTTGTATGTTGAACAGCATGGTAAGCCTTTAGCGTTTTACAGCGACAAACATTCAGTCTTTAGGGTGAATCAAAGCAGCAAGAAAGACAGCAAGATTACCCAGTTTGGACGCGTACTCAGTACCCTCAATATCGATATCATCTTCGCTAACTCCCCTCAGGCCAAAGGACGGGTGGAACGGGCCAACAGAACCCTTCAGGACCGTCTGATTAAGGAGATGCGCCTGGAAGGTATCAGTTCGATTGCAGATGCGAATAAGTGGTTACCCTGCTTTATTGAGCAGTTCAATCTCAAGTTTGCAAAGATGGCCTTTAATCCTAAGAACTTACACCGCTCTGCCACCGAAACAGCTGAGCAATTAGATGATATTTTTACCTGGCGAGAGCCACGTAGAGTCACCAATAGCCTGACCATTACTTATGATAAATGTGTATATCTCCTGGAGAGTACAGAAGAAAACCAGAGGCTGATTGGTAAATATCTTGAGTTTCTAGAATACCCGGATGGTACTGTAGCCATCATGCATGAAGGCCGGAAGATCAATTACAGCATCTTCGATAAATTAAGTCAGCTCAACCAGCGAGAGATTGTTGAGAATAAACGGTTGGGTGCTGTTCTGAATCATATCCAACAACAGCATGAAGAACTGGAACAACAAAACAAACGCAATCGTTCTCAAAAGATGCCAAGCAGACGTGCACAGAAAACAGCAATTCAACAACGAAATCTGAATCCTGTGCTTGACTTGGAAATGTCCATATAGGACATTTCTATTTGGTTATTAGGTAGGACATTTCTACTTGGGAATAACAGAGAGAGAGAGCTACCAGCTCTCGTTTTTTGTTATGGAAACTGCTAAAATTCAAATACGCCATTGACGTATAAAGAGTCCATGTTATTTATTGAAACCAGCATCTTTACCAAGCAAATTAAAGACCTTGTATCTCTGAGGAATATCGTCAACTTCAGCAAGATCTTTTGGTACAGCCTGATAGAGGTGACCTAATCAAGAATGGCGGTGGTATTCGCAAAGTACGTTGTGCTCAAGGTAACAAAGGGAAAAGTGGTGGGATACGGGTGATTTATTATTGGGTCACCGAGGATGATCAGATCTTTTTCTTAGTGGCTTATCCAAAATCAGTAAAAGATAATTTAACAGATAAGGAAACCGCCATTCTGCGCCAACTCGTGAAGGAGCAATTTCATGGATAACAACTTATTTGATGACTTGGTTGCTTCAATCAAAGAAGCTGGAGCCATCAAACGTAAAGAAGTTAAAGCAAGCCGAGTTACAGAACTCGAATTGCCTGATATTAAAGAAGTACGTGAAAAAACCGGCTTGAGCCAAAATGAATTTGCTGCACGTCTACATATTAGCCCCCGTACCCTGCAAAATTGGGAACAGGGACGACGCTATCCAACTGGACCAGCAGCTACATTGATTCGAATTTTAGATGCTCACCCAAGCCTTATTTGAAAAAATTACTTAAAAAATGGGAGCTTAAGGCTCCCATTTTTTATTTCGTATAAGGTGTATTATGTTAATTTTAGAAATTATTAACTCAATAGAACCACTTGTATTCAGCTCAAATGTCGTAAAGGGAAAGTATTGTGAAAGAATTAGAATTATTTGATCATGTTGTTTTGAATAAAAGTAATATCCGTTTAATTCCCTTATCTTTTGAACATGAAAGTGGGCTTATGGAAGCATGTAAAGATGGTCAGCTATGGAAGTTAAGAGTGACATCAACACCACATTATTCTGAGGTTCATCAATATATTGAAACAGCTCTAATACAAAAACAGGAAGGTACACGTTATCCATTTGTTGTCATTGAAGAAAACTCTGGGAAAATTCTAGGTACAACTAGTTATCATGATGTTCTTTTGAACGTGAAACGCTTAGAAATAGGTTATACCTGGTATGCAAAATCAGTGCAGCGTACGCATGTCAATACGACATGTAAGTTGCTATTACTACAATTTGCTTTTGAACAGTTAAATATTGAGACGGTTGGACTTCGCACTGATATTTTTAATATTAAAAGTCAGCGAGCAATTGAAAGATTGGGCGCAAAAAAGGATGGGATAATTAGAGGTCATGCTTTACGTAAAGATGGTACAACTCGAGATACCGTAATGTACAGTATTATCAAAAGTGAATGGACTAACATAAAAGCACATCTAATTGATTTATTAGATAATTATTAACTATAAGATTTTATTACACTAATACATTAGGATTATGATTTAACATAAAAACTCTTATTCGCAATTATAAAAACAGGAATTTTCCACCAATTCACCATCCATTTAACATAATGGCGGTTATACGAATTGAACTTTTCTTCATCTAAGAATATAGTGTGATTAACAATGTTAATCATAGGAGCTTAACATGGCTTCAAATGCACTAGTCACTACTCGCATTAACGAAAACATTAAGCATGAAGCAACAGAAGTTCTTGCAACAATGGGCTTAACTGTCTCAGATGCAGTTCGCTTGCTGTTAACCAAGATAGCGAAAGAAAAGGCTCTGCCTTTTGAAATTTGGCAGCCCAATCCTGAAACCATTGCTGCAATGGAAGAAGATCTAAGCAAAGCAAAGAGCTTCACTTCTGTTAAAGATTTGATGGCTGATCTAAATGCGGACGATTAAGTACACATCAGCATTCAAGAAAGACTATAAACGTGAGAAAAAAGGGCAGCATCGAAATACATTAGATGCTGAACTACAAACTGTTTTAGAATTATTGCAAGCTGATGAAGCCTTGCCTGAAAAGTATCGTGACCATGCTTTGGTCAGTAATTGGGTAGGTCATCGTGATTGCCATATCAAACCTGATCTCGTTTTAATCTATAAGAAAACAGAAGAAGGTGAACTACTAATTTTGAAATTAGTTCGCTTAGGCAGTCATAGCGAATTAGCAATTTGAATGATGTAACCCCCAAAGAGCGTTGACATACTCCGTACTAAACCAGTGATTTAATGGGGAGCATGTCAGCCTTCATCGTCAGTTACTTGTCTTTTTGCATTGTAATCTGTTTTTCTAATTCAGCTATCCGTGCATTTGCATTAGTGAGTTGTGATTCCACATATTTGATCGAGCCTGATTTTTCGAGTAGCTGTTCATATTTGGCTTGCAAGGCGTTGTAGTCTTCTTTTGCCTTATCTGTACTAGCAAGAGCGACTTTCAGCTTGTCGGTGGTGTCATCAGTTTGTTTGATCTGTTCATCAAGTTTGATTTGCACCTGTTCCAGTTTTTCTGTGGTATCTGCAAGCTGCTTTTCCAGTTGTTGCACTGTTTCCGCATATCCGCCTTGTACTGCATCAATCCGTTCTTGCAATAGGGTTGCAATGACTTGTGACACGGTAACAAGTTCCGCATCTTTCAGAGTTTTTGCCGTAGTAACGGCTGCCGCCAGTTGCTCTTCAAGGATCTCTTTGCGGTATTTGTTGATAGTGGTCTTTGAGCCGCTACCAAGAACCGCAAGGATATTATCGTTAGTTGGGTTTGAGCCTTGTGCTGCAAGGGATTCGATGGCTTTTGCCACATCTGATTTAGTGATTGCCATGGGTTTACTTTCTATTGTGTACTGTACTGTATCGTATTTTAGTACATTACAGTACAGTACACAATCGATATTTTTTATGAATTATGACTAGCTAAAACTCTCTGCAGCTGTTCGCTAATGTTTTCCAATTTAGCAAAAGCCGATAGAAGATGATTTCTATTAGATTAATAGGACTTACGCATTGACGGATTCAAAAAAGTATTAAAATACTTTATAAAGTATCTGTGATCAGACGAATTAAACATGCTTCTACAGCAACTTGTACATTACCCATTTATATGGGCTTTCTCATGACAGAACCGAACTCTATTAGCTGCACACAACTTGCCGAGACTTATAACATCTCGCATGATAGTGTAAATCGCTTTCTAGAACGTGAAGACTACACACCTCACGACCTATATCAAGAAGCAATTCAACATATTGATAATAATAAACTTATAGTCAGTATTGATGATACTGTTTTAGATAAACCCTATAGTCAACATATGGACTTGGTTAGCTATTTTTGGTCAGGCAAACACCACCGATCCGTCAAGGGTATTAATCTCATTACCTTGTATGCGACAGATCAGAATGGTCAAAATATTCCAATTAATTTCCGAATTTCTCTGTACACGACAAATTTCACAGAACCCTTATCCTATCAGGATTCTGCCTTCTTAAAATTGCCAAAATTTCCTTAAACTCTTCTTTTTTCCCAAAACCAATTAAACGCTGAATCGCCATTTGAACATAGTCTAAACCATAGCGAAATAAACTCATTGAGAGTCGTCCATGCTTCTTTATTTTTGTTACAGCTGCTATGATGAATGAGATCGAAAACTGAAATCCCCCACTAGAATTGTTGACTGGAGTCAAAATGAATAAAAAGCGGCCGGTTAATCTTGATATTCGAACCATTCAGCTTCCTCTCACGGCGCTTACATCGATTCTGCACCGGATTTCAGGAATTATGCTCTTTATTTTTCTGGGACTGATACTGTATATGCTGAGCAAATCGTTGGAGTCAGAAAAGGGTTTTAATGAAGTCAAGGAGATTTTTTCTTCACCTTTCGGCAAAGTTAGTTTCTGGTTGGTATACTCTTCATTTATTTATCATCTCGTAGCCGGAATTCGACACCTAGTTATGGATGTGGGTGTTGGTCATACTTTGAAAGGCAGCAATCGCGCCTCTACTATTGTTTTAGTAGTGTCGGGTGTTTTAATGGTTGCTGGCGCCGTATGGATTTGGTAGCTGTGGAGTCGTAATGCGTATTTACAAGGACTAAAAGCGTCCTTTAAAGCTAACTTACGAAAGTATTTATAATCGACGGTTCACGCTTAAACGGTTGAATCCTTTCGGGCTTCCGAATAGCTGTTAGCTGAAAGCTATCATGAGCTAAGTTTTCTGTGCATCATCAAATGTGTTAATGGGAGCGCCATAGTACTAGGTACAAATATGGCTCTAGGACAATGTTAGATGTTTTGGATTTTGAGGCGGATCGCTCTTATCGAAGATCGTCTAATTCGCTCTGAAGCGCAGGTTTTTTGAAACTATCACCTGGTTGGCACACTGTGCGAATCAACATCAGATATGAGAAAGCCAATCAGGTGAACACTACCCTCGAGGGCTCATCTGTCCAGTTAAAGCCTCGAGTCTTTCTGGGTGCGCAAAAGACAAGAAGGTTATATGGGAAAATTATGAGGCCTGGATACCATGCGTCATGGGCGTGCCGATGCTGTGAGTGACAGAGCGAGAAGCAAGTGAAAGTCCCTGAAGTAGGGGCGGGATGCGCCCGAGTGGCATTTTTTGTCTTAAGGTAGATCGCGTAGCTGTTCTTCAGAATAATCTTCAGAGCGTTGACGACAGCCATCGCTGTGCATTCCTCAAGAATAGAATGTGTCGGAAGGGTGGCGTCATTGGTGTTAGTCATCGCTTAGGATTTCTCAATCTGGCTTACACGGGCGCCTGTACCGATATCCCCGCGGATGGCGACGTATCGATGTTGAATTCCTCGCCAGACGAAGTGCAATGAGCTGCGGCTATAGGCTTGCGCAGCCTTAGATAGCCGGCCGTCGCAGGCGCGCCGGTTGGCCGGGATCTTCTTCTGCCCGTCAGGTGTCCGGTCGGAACTCCAGCACGAACGCTACGACCTTTTCGGCGGACATTTCGCACGGCTTCAACAATGTCCTATCTGATGTAACGCGGAAGAGGTTGAAGCTGACAATGTCAGTCCCGTCCAACTCCCTGGCGAACAGACTGTTGCGACGTCCGTCCCCAGATCGCCGGACGATCAAGCTGAAACGCCGGCCTTCATAAGTCCCTTCTCTGTATCCCTCCGCAAGCTTCGCGAAAGCGGCATCGAACTCGGAATGCTCCATGTCATCCATCCTTATTGATAGAACAGAGGCGCGGCGGGTGCGAGACCGCCAGTGCCGGGTCGCGCTAAGGTGCCGGGCAGATTCCTGCAGCCGACGAGGCCCGGGGTGGGCAGGATAATTGAGATGTCGGCGCCCGCATGGCTATCAGCGAAGTCGTCCGTCCAGTCTGCTAGGCAACGTCCACGCCTTTCCAGAAAGCGATGTAATCCCGGATACCCTCGGCATCCGGAGTGGGGGCGGGATAGGTCCAAGCGGCGTTCACGTTGAGCGCGTCACCCGCGCGAACATGAAAGAAGCGCGCGGCGCCTTTGATCGGACAGACAGATGTGTGCGGGCTCATCTCAAGCAGGCTCAGGTCGACTCCTGACGGTGGGAAGTAGTGATTTCCCTCGACGATGACTGTTTCGTCGCTTGTGGCGATAGTAGTGTCTTTCCAGATGGCTGAGACCAACGGACTCTCCTTTTGTATTCATCAACCGGCGAAGGCTCGCGGGCTGGCTGCCCCAAGCCGCACCTCCTCAGGTGGCAGGCGGGTTGCGCCCGAGAAGTTTGTCGAGCTCGCCTCTGACATCGAGCGCGAATAGCTCATCGGAGCCACCGATAAGGGTGCCATTGATGAAGATCTGCGGCACGGAGCTTCGCCCCGACGCTTCCGCCATGGCCTGCCGGTGAGCCGGATCCGCCTCAATATCGAGCTCCTTCCATCGCACGCCCTTTTCCTTGAGGAGCGCCTTCGCTCGGCGGCAGAACGGGCACCAATTCGTGGTGTACAGCAATACATCAGTTGTCATATTGCATCTCCGGCAGTTGCACGCGGATCGCTGTCATGGCGTTGATCTCCAATTCGCGGCGTTCAAAGATGGCGACTGCACCTTGGCCGACATCGGAGCAGATGCTGACGATTGGCCGCTATCCAGGCGACATGGCCCAAAGTGCTTTCACCGCCAGGCAGAGGCCGCACGCGCCTCCTGTAGCGCCGAGCCGATGCTCTAAGGTAACCGAGCCTCGATTGGGACGGAAGCGGTCCCGCTCGAATCGCCCATCATGCTGGTCGAGCATATCAGGACGACGGATAGTGCAGGAACTTTCAAATTGAGCTTGATGTCGAGCCAGGTATCGCGAGCGAAGGCGTTCTAGAGGCCGGGGGGTACGAAGACTGTGTTCGGCAAAACGGTTCACGTTGATCGCCAAAGCTTCCCAGGGCGCACGTCTACGATCGGCGCGACGTGAGATAGCTCGCGCCGCTAGCCCCCGTAGCGCTCCGTCTTGATGATGGAGGCGTCCAAGCCCGCCAGCAGCGCGCTATCGGTTGCGATGTTGACGAATCCGTTAGACCCGCAGACGAACACTTGCGTCGGCTTTCCCTGAAGCCTGGTTAGAATTTCTTGGACCATCATGCCGTCGATCCGTCGCGCAAAGTCCGATGCGCGAACCGGTTTCTCGCGCGTAATCGCGAGCGCCAGGACGAACGCCGGATCGCTGATTTCGATGCAATGAAGTTCTTCTGAGAAGAGAACGTCCTCGGCGGTTCGTGCGGACAGGAGCAACGCTGTCGGAACGGCTTGGGCCAATGCGCGGCGCTGCCGGATCATTGCCATCAACGGCACGAGGCCGGAGCCTCCCCCGATCAACAGAACCGGATCTATGGCAGGCTCAGGCCAAAGGAAATGGCCACCGAGCGGACCGCGAACTTCGATTTCGTCACCAATCGCCGCGATGTCGTGAAAAAACGGCGAAACTTCGGCATCCGGCATGCGCTCGATAGCTATCTCGACGATCGGGGTCGAAACTGCCGATGACGCGATCGAGTAGCTGCGCATTGCACTGTAGCCGTCGGGCGCGGTCAGCCGGATATCGACGTGCTGACCTGCGGTGTGCGCGAACGGCTTGCTCAACCGAAGGAAGAAGCTCTTGATACTCGGTGTTTGCTGGATGATGTCGTCGATCACGCATGATTGCCACGAACGGACTTGCGCTTCGTTTTCAGTCATGGGTGTATCGTTGTTCGCGCCACGGATCGCCGTAGATGTGATAGCCGTGCAGCTCCCAAAAGCCGGCCTCGTCACGCGTCGTGAATTGCAGCGCATTCACCCATTTGGCGGATTTCCAGAAGTAAAGGTGCGGCACTAGAAGACGCGCCGGCCCCCCATGATCGCGGGAAAGTGGCTTGCCCGCATAACTGAGGGCGACCATCGCTTTCCCGGAAAGCAGATCCGTCAGAGGGACGTTTGTCGAATAATTATCGTAGCAGTGCGCCAAGACGAAATCGGTAGGCCGATCAAGCTCTGCATCTGCAAGGATGTCTTCAATGAGTACACCCTCCCAAACGGTATCCAGTTTGGACCAAGAGGTGACGCAGTGAATATCCTTTGTCACCTGGGTCTTTGGTAGAGTGTTGAATTCGCCCCAATTCCACGTTTTGACGGGCTTCGGACCAATTTTGACTGTGAATTTCCAGTCGGAGGGCTCTACCCTCGGCGTAGGGCCGGCCGACAGAACAGGGAAATCCTCCACCAGATGCTGACCTGGCGGAATCCGATCGGACTGGTCGCCTGAACCGCGACCGGTGAAACCTCTGGTGACCATAGTGACCCCTCTTGCTCGATACGGCAGACCGAAGCCGGCCTTCATTTCAGTACTCTGCGTAAAGCATTTGCCCGCACATCCGCCGAATAAGCCAATCGACTAAAAATCAGATACAGATGCTCTATCATCGTAAAAAATCGCGTATCGAACATAGCGTCAGGCCAGCATGATTCCCAATACCCAATGGCTATAGGGTAGATAACCCCAAGGCTGCGTACGCTGATCTGCGGTATGCGGAGCGGAAGTTGCAGGTTCGCTCTCAAACGGATGGGCAGCGTGCAAAGCTCAAGGCTCACCAGCGCATGGTTGCCCAGTTCGCGCTCGCCGGCAGCTTGAGTATATTAAGGACGAAATGTCGATCTGATCTATTCTGGCTTCAGGAAATAGGGAAAATAAGGTCGGACGTTCGCGCACCGTCGCGACGCGCGATCATCCACTAAGCTTCTGTATCGGGGTTGGAGGATCAGATGAACGAGATCGAACGACAAGCGCCTGAGCTGCGGGTGCAAAAATGGATTGGCAAAGATGGGGAAAGTATCGCGCCGTTCAAACTGTCAGATATCGGGCCCGGCCCGAAAATCTTGTTTGCCTTCCAGCATTGGTGCCAAGGTTGCCATTTGCATGGGTTTCCGACGCTACAAAAGTTGCATGCAGCGTTGAGCTCAAAAGACGTGGGGTTCGCAGTGATCCAGACCGTCTTCGAAGGAACGCATGAGAATACCTTCGAGAAGTTGCGCGTGAACCAGCTCAAGTATGAGCTTCCTATCGTTTTCGGTCACGACGAGCAACCGACCGGCTCGCCGTTTCCAACCTTCATGGAAGACTACCGCACACGAGGAACTCCGTGGTTTACGGTTATCGACGCTGGCGGTAGCATTGTTTTCTCGGACTTCCATCTCGACGCGGAGCGACTAGTGAAGCAACTTGAGCAAGGTTAATCGTTGGAAGGTGGGCAATCATCCTGATTGCCACCCATCCCCTGATGCCCACTACAGGCGTTGCGCGCTGTAACTCTGTTGATCAGCGTGCGAAAACCCGGATCCGGATAGGAGGAGCGTCAACGATTGAATCAATCCGTTGGGAGAGGGCGGCTCCGCTCCGTCAGCTCGGCAATAGATAACCCATTCTCGCCGAGCAACTCTCTGATCCGATCGACGATATGAGCCCCTAGCGCCGCTGTCTTGGTCCCCCCCACAGATTCCCAAGATGCGAGTTCACACGCCGATACCTCGTGGTCAGCGCCGAAGTGCTTCTGTCGGTATGTCACCGCCGCCCTTCAATGATAAAGGCGCGGTAACGGGAACCGGCAAAGCGTTGAGCAGCGATGGTTTGGTAGGCGGGACTGTCATACCAGTCGCGAGCGGCCTGCATCGTCGGGAAACGCAAGATTACGGCCCCTTCGATGGGCGGCCCCTCCAAATGCTGGATCGCGCCATAAGCGGCGAGAAAGGTAACGTCGTGACCATCGAACGATGGTCCGACGCCTGCAGAATAGGTTGCGAGTGCATGTGGGTCGCTGGTTTCTTCCCGCGTAAAGACGACGAACGCTTCCATCATTAGGCCTCTCAAAGGTTGGATCTGTTGGCCATTACCACCGGTGATGGCCTCACAGTCGTCAGGCTGGCAACTGGAACCCGATTTTCATGAGTGCCTCGACGCACGCATCCTGATCCTGCTGATAGTTGCCTCCGGAGATGCCTATGCCGCCGATCAACTTCCCATCCTCCAGAATCGGATAACCGCCGCCGACAGCGACCATCCGAGGGCGATAGGCTAGCGGCGCCACTTTTGGATCGTTGGTCACATAGTCGTTCCAGACATGGGTCGGGAACCCAAACGAGGCGGAACTCCAGGCCTTGTCGATGGCAACATCGACGGTAAGGAACGGCGCATCGTCGGTGCGCTCGAACGCGCGCAGGTTACCGGTGGCGTCGACGACGGCGACGGCAGCCGGGATGCCGATGGCACGGGCCGCAGCGAGCGCCGCGTCGATGAGGGCGACTGCGGTTTCGCGGTTGATCGAGGCGGTGGCAATAGATTTGGTCATGGGATTCTCATCGCTGGGGCATAACCCGTTCGGCTTTTTGAGGTTGGACAAGATGTTTGGCGATCGCGGTCGTTAGAAGCCTTCGAGGACGATCTTGCCTTTAGCCGCGCCACTTTCGATCAGTGCATGCACCGTCTTCAGATTGGCGGCATTGATCGGCGACAGTCGCCGGGTCAGCGTCGTGCGGATTTTGCCGTCGTCAACCAGCGCTGCCATCGCATCCAGAATCTCGCCCTGCTCATTCATGTCGGGCGTGCCGTAGATCGACCGCGTGAACATCAGCTCGTGGTGGATCGACACCGCCTTGCGCTTGAAAACCATGATATCGAATGCCTTGGGATCGTCGATCAGTCCGAACCGTCCTTGTGGGGCGATCAGTTCGGCGATGTCGGCGACATGTTGCTCGGTATGTGTGGTCGAAAAGACGAAAGCGGGAGCACCGATGCCGAGTTCGGCGATCTGTGGCGCGAGCGGACGAGAATGGTCGATGACGTGGTGAGCTCCAAGCCCTCTTACCCACTCTTGGGTTTCCGGTCGAGAGGCTGTGGCGATGACGGTGAGGTCCGTGCGCTGTCGCGCGATCTGGACGGCGATCGACCCAACCCCGCCCGCGCCACCGATGATGAGGATCGCCTCCGCCGCACCGGGTACGGGCTTCGCCACGTCCAGGCGGTCGAACATCGCCTCCCAGGCCGTCAACGTCGTCAGCGGCAGCGCCGCCGCTTCCGCCCAGGAGAGCGACGCAGGTTTGTGACCGACAATCCGGGCGTCGACGAGATGGAACTCCGCATTGGTACCGGGCCGTGTGATCGATCCGGCATAATAGACCTCGTCGCCTAACTCGAACTGCGTGACGTCGGGGCCGACCTCGCGCACAATCCCGGCGGCATCCCATCCCAGCACCTTCCAATCGCCATCTGCCGGCGGCGTGCTGTTGCGGACCTTGTAGTCGACCGGGTTGACCGAGACGGCCTTCACCTCAACCAGGATATCGTATCCTGCAGCGACAGGCCGAGGCAGATTGATGTCGACCAGCGCGGCATCCGCGGCGATGGGTCCCGGAACCTTGTAACCAATGGCTTTCATAAATGTCTCCAGCTTGCTTGATCGGATGACGCGAATGCTCGTTAGTCAACTTCTTCTACATTGAGGTCCCGACTCTTGAACTGGGTCGCGGTAGCAGATTTCATCGAACACGTCGATCAACAGGCCTTTATGCTCTGTCGCCGGATCGGTGATCGCGTAGATGTTGGAGGCATCTTCGCCGTCGTCCCCGCTCTCGAGGCGCAACGCCGCATCGACGCGAATGCTGCATGCATCGAGGGTTGACCCTAGTTCGAGATCGACGAGATTGCCGTCCTTGACGCGGTATTCGCGGTCATAGCCGTTGGCGATGAATGACTGGACTGCTTCTAGAACGTCGGTCACCTGGGAGGTCATGGAAGCACCTTCATCTTGAACTGGATTGGACACGCTCGCGCACAAAGCGCGCTGTGACTCGGCGGACGGAGAAGCTCGCGAAGTGCGTTACTCATAGCCACTTGGCCTTCTTGAAGCGCATGAACAGGAGAAGGCAGAACACCGCTATCACTCCGAGCACGACGAAGTAGCCATATGGCGTGTCCAGTTCCGGCATGTGCTTGAAGTTCATGCCATATATTCCGGCGATCGCCGTCGGGACCGTCAAGATCGCCGCCCAGGCCGCGAGCTGGCGAGTGACCACACCGATCCTTTGCGCTTCCAGAAGGCTGCTGGCCTCGAAGACCGTGGACAGGACAAGCAGGAGGCCGTCGACCATGGACTGCACGCGGTGGACATGGTCCGCGACGTCGTGGAAATATGGTGTCATTTCGGCGCTGATGCAGGGAAAGTGGCCGCGAACGAGCTTTCGCACCAGCTCGGCCATAGCCCCGAGCGTGCGCTGGAACCGCGTGAGTTCGGACCTTAGTTCGAAGATTCGCGCCACCTCTTCTGGCCCGAGGAAATCGTGCAGCGACCGTCGCTCCATCGCCAGGACGTCGTCCTCGATCATTTCGAAGATGGGCAGATACTGGTCGACCACTCGGTGCAAGATCGCGTGCAGCACATAGTCGACACCCTTGCCGAACTGCGTCGGCGATGCCTCGAGTTGCTCCCGAAGTTTGCCCAGCGCTCCGGCATTGCCGTGCCGCACGGTGATAAGGTGATTGTGACCGGTGAAGATCGCCATCTTGCCGTAGCTGATCCGGTCGCCGACCAGCTCGGCGGTCTGGGCGACGACGTACAACTCATCGTTGTAGACCTCGAGCTTGGGCGGGCACAGCGGGTGCATGGCGTTGTCGATCGCCAAAGGATGGAGGTTATACGTCGTCTGGATCGCGCTGAGTTCGTCTGCGGTGGGCTCGCTAAGCGCGATCCAGCAGAAGCCCGAGCGATTCTCGTTTAGTTCGACGTGCTCATCGAGCCTGATTTCACGGACTCGCTTACCTTCGTTGTAATAATATGCGGCGATAATGGTCATGCAGGCTTCGCAGGAATTCGCAGGCCACGCTGTACAGCCGGTCGCGCCAGCCCGCGTTCGAGCCATGCCTGCACGTTCGAATAGCTGCTTAGGCCGAGGATGTCGCCCGCTGCGTAGAATTCGACCAGCGCATTCACCCAGCCAAACGTCGCAATGTCCGCGATCGAGTAATCATCGACAATCCATTCGCGGCCCTCCAGCCGGTGATCCAGGACCCCGAGAAGACGCCTGGATTCATCAACAAAGCGCTGCCGAGGTCGCTTGTCCTCATAGTCCTTGCCGGCAAATCGCAGGAAAAAGCCTAGCTGTCCGAACATCGGCCCGATGGCCGACATCTGAAAGAACACCCACGCTAGGGTCTCGTAACGCTGGCCTGGTTCGGTGGAGATGAACTGACCCGTCTTGTCGGCCAGATAGAGGAGGATCGCACCGGATTCCCATAAGGCGATGGGTCTACCGTCAGGGCCAGCCGGATCGATGATCGCCGGTATGCGTCCGTTCGGGTTCAGCGACACGAACGCCGGATCCTTCGACTCGTTGTTCGAGATGTCGATCAGGTGGGGCTCGTACGCCAGGCCAGTCTCCTCAAGCATGATCGAGACCTTGACGCCATTGGGCGTAGGGGCTGCGTAGAGTTGCAGGCGATCGGGATGAGATGCCGGCCAGCGCTGCGTGATCGGAAAGGACGAGAGGTCTGGCATAAATCTGCGATCCTGGTGTTGCGATGGCGACTGACTGGAACGAGCCGTCACTCTGAAGTAGGGTTCGATGACCGCGTCGCTGAACGACGCGGTCACGAAGATTGCGGACCGGACCGGCGCAGTGGCAACGGCAGTGAAGCCTATTCCGCCGCGGTCCCGGCCGCTGGCTGTACGTCGTCAACCTTTTGGCGCTTCGGAAGCACCCAGCCGGGACGGACGAAGTGGCAGGTGTAGCCGCCCGGGCGCTTCTCCAGATAATCCTGGTGATCGGGCTCGGCCTCCCAGAACTCGCCGACCGGCTGGACCTCGGTCACCACTTTGCCATCCCACAGCCCCGAGGCATCCACATCGGCGATCGTATCCTCGGCGACGCGCTTCTGCTCCTCGTCGACATAATAGATGCCCGACCGGTAGGAGAGCCCACGATCATTGCCCTGGCGGTTCAGCGTCGTCGGATCGTGGATCTGGAAGAAGAATTCCAGGATGTTCCGGTAGCTCGTCACTGTCGGGTCGAAGACAATCTCGATCCCCTCGGCATGCGTGCCGTGATTACGATACGTGGCGTTCGGAATATCGCCGCCCGTGTAACCCACACGGGTCGAGATGATGCCGGGCCGCTTGCGGATCAGATCCTGCATGCCCCAGAAACATCCTCCTGCGAGAACAGCGCGCTGATGCATGTTAAGCCTCCTCTACTTGATCGAGATATTCACCGTATCCCTCGGACTCCATCTCGTCGCGCGGGATGAAGCGAAGGGACGCTGAGTTGATGCAGTACCGCAGACCGCCGCGGTCGGAAGGACCATCGGGGAACACATGGCCGAGATGACTGTCTGCGTGTACTGACCTGACCTCCGTCCGGACCATGCCGTGTGCGCTGTCCCGCACCTCGTTCACGTTTGCCGAAACGATCGGCTTGGTGAAGCTGGGCCAGCCAGTACCCGAATCGAACTTGTCCGTCGAAGCGAACAGTGGCTCTCCCGACACTATGTCGACGTAGATGCCAGGCTCCTTGTTGTCGTTGTACTCGCCCGTGAAGGGCCTTTCGGTGCCCGCCTCCTGGGTAATTCGGTGTTGCTCGGGAGTCAGGTGGTCGATTGCTGTCTGTGACTTTTCAAACTTCATTACAGTCTCCAATACTTATCTAGAGGGCCAGGCACGCTACCGCTAATTTTTTATGTCTCCTGATTTGCTCCTACAATGGTAGTGGGATGGCAAACGAGGTTTTACTAAGTGTTGGAAAATTAGAGATTTAAATTTCGCGTCTATTAATTCTAGCGCAACTGAGTGGTTAAGCAAGTACGTAATCAGTAAATATTAAAAAAATAACACAAAAGCACGATTATATAATACAGTGTCAGTGTTTTATGATAATCAACAACGCCTGTTTAGATGCTGGTAGATGCGAATTTTTTGGCGTACAGTCAAAATTTTCTGATGGTTGCTTAGTGTGTTGGCGCTGATGGAAAATTGACCCACCCTGCCGATTGAAATTTGACCCAGGGCGGATTGCTGATTTTGTTACCAGCAACTGTGGATAAGTCTACCAGCGCAGCTGCTGTTGCCCCCACTCCTTCGCTAGCCCAGTTCAGTTGTTTAAGACCTGCCACACGCAGCCATGTAGCAGGCCGTCGTCGCCATGAAATCAGAACGGCTCATCGTCCTCCGGTTCCTGGCCGCCCTTACGCTTTCGCTCCCGTGATTTGATCTTGGCCTGGGCCGCCAAGCTACTGTGTTGCAGGCGATAGGACTCGTTACCGGTTTCGACGATGTGGCAGTGGTGGGTCAGCCGATCCAGCAGGGCGGTGGTCATCTTGGCGTCGCCGAACACGCTCGACCATTCGGCGAAGCTCAGGTTGGTGGTGATCACCACGCTGGTGTGTTCGTACAGCTTGGATAGCAGGTGAAACAGCAACGCACCGCCGGCCTGGCTGAAGGGCAGATAACCCAGTTCGTCGAGGATGACCAGATCCATGCGCAGCAGAGCTTGGGCGATCCGCCCGGCTTTGCCGTCGTGCTTTTCGCGCTCCAGCAGATTGACCAGATCGACCGTGGAGTAGAAGCGCACGCGCTTGCCGTGCCGGGTGATGCCGGACACGGCCAGCGCAGTGGCCAGGTGGGTTTTACCGGTGCCAGGCCCACCGATCAGCACCACGTTCTGCGCGGTGTCGGTAAAGGCCAGACTGGCCAGTTCGCTGATCAAACGAGCGTCTGCGCTGGAGGCGCTGAAGTCGAAGCCGGCCAGGTCGCGGTGCATCGGCAGCTTGGCCATGTTCATCTGGTGGCTCACCGAGCGCATGGCGCGATCTGTGTGCTCTTGTTCCAGCAGGTGTTCGAGCAGCCACTTGGACGAGGCTGTGTTCGACTCACCCTGCGCAGTCAACTCCGCCCAGGCCGTGGCCATGCCGTGCAGGCGCAGCTCCTTGAGTTCCGCCATCAAATCACGCATGACCGATCTCCTCGGTCTGGCCACGCAGGCGGTCGTAGCGCGCCGTGTTAGCGACGGGGGCTTCCTTGAGCGACAAGTGGGTTTCGACGCTGGGTGGTGGTTCGGTCGCGGCCAGGCGCGCCACGACATTGAGGATGTGTTCGGCGCTCAGGCTGCCGCTTTCCAGTACCAGCTCAACAGCCACCAGCACCGCATCGAGCCCGGCGACCGGTACGGCAGCCAGAACTTGCGCCATGATCCGGTCACCGCCGGCATGACGCCCCAGACCGTGCTTAAGCTGACGCAGCGGCGCCGGCAGATCAGCAAAGGGCGCGCCGTTGCGCAGCGCACCGGGCTTGCGTTCGATCAGCGGGAGGTAGTGCTGCCAGTCATAGCTGACCTGGTCGCGATCCAGCAAGCGGACATGGCTGGCGATCAGCGCGTCGTCAGCCACCACCTCGATTCGCGTCGGATACAAACGGCTGCTGACCCACTTACCCGCATACTCACACGGCACCGAGTAGCGGTTGCGCCCGACGCTGACCAGGCAGGTGCTGGAGACCCGCGCAGGCCGCTCGACGTAACCGTCGAATGGCGCTGGCACAGGCATCAGTTCAGCGCGCTCCAACTCCAGCACTTCGGCCACACTCAGCCCGCTGTATTGAGGGTGCGTCAGCTCGTTCCAAAGCGCGCGGCAGCGCTGGCCCAGCCAGGCATTGAGTTCCTCGAAGGAGTGAAACTGGCAGTCCTGGGCGTCTAGCCAGATACGCCTGCGGCTGTCTTGCACGTTCTTTTCAACGATGCCCTTTTCCCAACCAGCGGCGACGTTGCAGAAGTCCGGATCGAACAGGTAATGCGCGCACATCACCGCAAAGCGCGCATTCACCGCCCGGCCTTTGCCCTTATTGACCTTGTCGACGGCGGTCTTCATGTTGTCGTAGATGCCCCGGCGCGGCACGCCGCCCAAGGAGCCGAACGAGCGTGTATGGGCGTCAAATAACATCTCATGGCCCTGGCTCGGATACGCCACAAGCCAGAACGCACGGCTGGCACACAGCTTCAGATGTGCCACCTGCATACGCCGGTAAATGCCGCCGACCAGCAAGCCTTCCTCGCTCCAGTCAAACTGAAACGCCTCGCCAAGAGCAAAGGTCAGCGGCACAAAGGCCTGCGACGCCTTGCCCTGTCCCCCTCGCCAGGCACGGATAAACGCGGTGAGCTGGCTGTAGCCACCGTCATAACCTTCGGCTTTGATTTGCGCCAACAGCGCCTTGGCACTGCGCCGCTGTTGCTTGGGCCGCAGCGAATCGGCTTTTAGCGCCTGCTCCAGCGTGGCGTGAAAAGGGCTGAGTTTGTTGAAGATCGCGCGGCGTTGGTAGACCGGCGGCTTGGCCTCAGGTGCTCTGACCCACTTGCGAATCGTGTTGCGCGCCAACCCGGTGCGCTTGGCTATCTCATGCAGCGACAGCTTGTCGCGGAAATACATCCGGCGAATTTTGCCCATCATTTCCATACTGATCACCCTGTGTTCTCCTGCTCAAAAATTGAGCAGAAGCAGTTGAACACCTGGGTCAGTTTTCAGTCGGCAGAACAGCCTCTACTGGGTCAGTTTTCGGTCAGCGGCAACATCCTTGCAACACGGTATTGGGACATAGCCATAAAAAAACCCCGCCTCGGCGGGGTTTTTAGTGGGGGCTCAACTCACAAGGACGCAAATAGGACTATTGCAGCAGCCGCGAAGGCCAGGCAAGCGGCCGCGATATTGAGTCGAGCGATTCGCGTGGCATCTTCAACAGGGGCGGTCACACGGCGGAGGGCTGCATCTACCTCGGCTTTGACGGCATCAGCCGTTGCCTTCGCGCTGTCCTGCATTACCTTGGCCATCGTTTCCCGACTTGCCGTCAGTGCAGCGTTTAGGATGCGCTCGGCTTTTTCCTTTGCATCAGCACCCCACCGGAAGGCAATGCTTTCTAGTTCTTCCTTGAAGGTGTCCAGCATGTCCTGTTGGGCCTTCGCAGAGTCTCGCATTAAGCGCTCGTTGATCGTGTGGAGCACCATGATCGGATCGTCACGGGAGACGGCGATGTTGTGCTTAACCGCGATTTCTTTAATCAGCTCATCTACCGGATCACTCACAGCGCCACCTCTTACAGAACGGGCACATTTTCAAGCTGTGCGTAGATTTGGCCCTTGATGATCTTGAGGCGCTGGCGCGTCATGATCGTCAGCGATTCCAGGGCCAGTGCGTCATCGAAAGTCAGGCGATCCTGGAGCATGTCGCTCAGGTCTTGGCCGTAAGTTTCCTTTTTCAAATCGGGGATTTGAATGATGGCGGCAACCCGAGCCTTGTTCGCCGTGTATGCCTTCAATTGCTCGAATGTCTTGCCCTCATGCTCAATCGGCCCCCAATACGGGTTGAGCCAGACCACGAAACGGGCCTCGGCCGGGAACTGGCTGGCGAGCTGGGCGAACCCGCTCAGGGTATCGACCAGCGCCTGGCCCCCCGTGATGACGGTGTGAACAACCAGCTCATGCCCCATTTCGTGCAGCAATGCCGGCACCTGGTTCGTTACCAGGTAGTGGGAGAGGGGCACGAAGGAGCTGGCCCCGTTGTCGATCACAACGTCATCTTTTGACGGTGCGATCAGTTCGACCAGGCTATCGAAGTTGCGCGAGTTGATTTCATCGCCATCCATTATCTGGAGGCGGCGAACATTCAGAGACGTGTAGCCGTGGAATGTCGAGTTGACCGGATCAGTGTCGAGGCACAAGGGAGCCTGGCCCTTGCTTGCTTTGTATTGAGCGATCAGAGCAGCGATCACGGACTTGCCGACGCCGCCCTTGCCCTGGAGAACCATGTGGATCTTTGCCATTAGAGTAAATCCTCTTTCCTTGGAGTTGAGTCAAACGAGAAGCTGGCCGGTGTGCTCGGCTTGGTTACGACCGGCGCAGGAGTGGTCGGCGCTGGTGTTGGCTTCGGTTTGGCCGCTGGTGTTTTGGCCGGTGTTGCTGGCCTGGCTGGAGCTTCCTGCACTACTGGTACGGGTAGGGTGACAGTTGCCGGCTGACGAATCAGCTTCTTGACGTACCCAATGAAAGCGTCATATCGGAAGGCAATAGCACCTTCTTCATAGAGCGTTTCCCAAACGTCTTTTACAGGCCATCCGTCATCGAGGGCCTGCCGTACTTCATCCCGAACAGCCAGAAATGCCGCCCGATTTTTACCCGCTCGGCCTGGCTGTTTCTTCTTCTGCGCACGTTCTGCTATGCGCTCAGAAAGGCTTTTGCCGCTCTTAGCCATGTCGATTCCATACCCATCATTACCCCGATTTAAAGCCGATTCTAAACCGATTGAAGCCTTGCACGCCCCATTCTAGCCCGATTCTGCGCGATTTCACTATATCCGTTGTTAATCTGCGTTTTATCGTTGCCTAGAGGTGGATCAATCGGCTTTGTATGCGATACTCACCTGGCGTTAAACGGCTCGAAGAGCCGGGCAAGATAAGTGAAGTTAGCTAACCGGCAAGCCGGTTAACTATCTTCACTTGCCCTTATTCGCGCTTCGCACTCAACGGGGCATCTTGCTCTGCGAGGCTGGACGGCTACCGCCGTCAGAAGCAGAGGCAAAGCCGCAAAGGAAAGCGGGATGGACGATAAGAAAATCACCAGGAAGGACACCCATTTACGGGTGCCTGTCCTGCCAGAAGAAAAAGCAAAAATTGAGGACAGCGCCCGCGCTGCTGGTAAGTCCGTTGCGGCTTACATGCGGGCGGTCGGCCTTGGCTATGAGCTGCAAAGCGTGATCGACAGTCGCCTTGTCCTGGAGTTGGCCAAGGTCAATGCCGATCAAGGCCGCTTAGGCGGGCTTCTGAAAATGTGGCTTGTGAGCGACAAGCGACTTGCAGGGATTGAGGAAGAGCAGTTGCACAGAACCATCCGGGTTGTCCTGGACAGGATCGGTGAAACGCAGGCAGCTCTTTTAGAGCTGGCAAAGAAAGCATGAGTCTTTTTTTAGCCGCTAAAAAAGGCGCGGGCAGATGATCGCCAAGCGCATTCCAATGAACTCGGCGAAGAAGAGCAGCTTCGCCGGGCTGGTGAAATACATCACCAGCAGCCAGGGAATCAATGAGCGGGTCGGTCAGGTTCGTGTCACCAATTGCCAGACCGAAGAACTTTCATGGGCGGTGCATGAGGTTCTGCACACTCAGAAGATCAACACCCGTGCCGAAGGCGATAAGACCTATCACTTGCTGATAAGTCTCGCGCCGGGAGAGCAACCTTCAAGCGAAGTGCTGCGCGACATTGAAGATCGCGTGTGCAGCGCAATCGGCTATCAAAATCATCAGCGTGTCAGTGCTGTGCATAACGACACTGACTGTTTGCACATCCACATTGCGATCAACAAGATTCACCCTGAGCGCCACACGCTCCATGAGCCATATCGAGACTTCAAGACGCTGGGCGATATATGCGCCCGCTTGGAGCTTGAGCACGGATTGCAGCAGGTAAACCACGCCCGTAAAAAAGGCGTGAGCGAATGCCGGGCCAACGACATGGAGCAGCACGCCGGCATCGAGAGCCTGCTTAGCTGGGTGCGCCGCGAATGCTTGGAGCAAGTCCAGGGCGCGAAGAGTTGGAATGAGTTGCACCAGGTGCTGCACGAAAATGGTTTGGAGCTACGCGAGCGCGGCAATGGGTTGGTAATAACCGACCAGGCCGGCACGATGGTCAAGGCCAGCACCGTCGCCCGTGACCTGTCCAAAAGCAAGCTAGAGGAACGCCTTGGGGCGTTCGAGAATCAACGTCAGCAAACCCGGGCCTCACTCAAACAAGGCAAGCCACACCCGCGTAAGCCGGGAGTCGGGCGGGTAGGGCGTAGCCCGCCACCCGCCAGTAAAAACCGGCTACGCGGCTTGTCCACCCTGCAATCTATCCAGATCGACAGTGGCAAGCGCTATGAGAAAAATCCTGTAGGGCACAAGTCAGATACCACAGAGCTTTATGCGCGCTTCCGTGACGAGCAGAACGCAGTACGGCATACGAAGGCCAAGGAGCTGGCAGCGGCCCGTGATCGCCGCGACAGGGCGATTGAGCATGCCAAGAATGTGGCCAAGCTAAAGCGCTCTTCAATCAAGCTGATGGCCACCCCTGGCCTGACGAAGAAGCTGCTTTATGCAAGCACAAGCAAATCGCTCCAGGAGCAAGTAACTAGCCTGCGCGCCGAGCACATCAAAGCCATTGAAAATATCAACACGTCACGCAAGGCGCGGCAGTGGGCTGACTGGCTTCAAGCAAAGGCCCTGGATGGAGACCAGGACGCCCTGAAAGCGCTTCGCGCACGTCCAGGAGTGAAGGGGTTGCAGGGGGATGCGGTTGCAGCTGAAGGGCAAAAGCAGCCAGCCAAGGCCGCTCCGATTGAGCAAGACCACATCACGAAAGAAGGCACCGTTATCTACCGTGCGGGAGCATCCGCAATCCGGGATGACGGCAGCAAACTTCAACTATCCAGAGGGGCCAACTTTGACGGCATTGAGACTGCCTTGCGGATGGCCGCTGCGCGCTATGGGGAAAAAATCACAATCACCGGCTCCGATCAGTTTAAGGAGCTGGTTGCACAAACGGCGGCAATTAGAAGCCTGCCAATCAAGTTCGACGATCCAGCCCTAGAGCAGCGTCGTCAATCACTGCAACAAGCAATAGAGAAGGAGAGAAGCAATGTCGGAAGAACTGACAGAGGACGAGCTGCTGGCGCAGGCGCTGGCGTCGATGGACTCAACGCCGCCAGGGGCGGACGAACCACCGGAGCCGGGCGAGGTGCTGGAGTTCGGGGACGAACCATTGGAACCGGGCTTTCTGGACGAGCTGGAACAGCAACCAGTGGACGAGTCACCGTTCGCTCCCCTGGAGGAACCGCAAAGCCTGGTGTTGCAAGAGTTGGACGCAAGCCGCCGCCCGAAAGCCAGAACCGTTTGCGAGCGCTGTCCAAACTCGGTGTGGTTCAGCTCACCCACGGAAGTGAAGTGCTATTGCCGCGTGATGTTCCTGGTGTCGTGGAGCACCAAGGAGCCAAACCAGATAACGGGTTGCGACGGGATGTTTCTAGGTCAGGATGATGTGTGCTGAAAAAACAGGAGGTTTTAACTTGGTAAACTAAACACACTCATCAGGAGTTTACCATGAGCAAGAAACACAAGACTTACACCACAGAATTTAAAGCTGAAGCCATCAAATTAATTGAAGCCAATCAAGGCAATGTCTCGGAAACGGCTTTGTTGCACAAACCTATCTGTAAAGGGTTTTTCAGCGATATAATTTTCAAATGAAGAAGCCTACACACAAAATCTACCGCACAACCAATTGGCCCGCATATAACCGAGCACTCATGAGTCGCGGAAATATTGCCATTTGGTTTGATCCTGCTACGCAATGGTATGCGCCATCAAAAGGCAAACAAGGGCGAAATCAAACCTACTCCGACGCAGCCATCCAATGCTGCTTAATGATTAAATCCTTATTCCGTCTGTCTTTACGTATGGTCACTGGCTTTGTGCAAAGTCTGATTAAACTTTGCGGATTAAATTGGATAGCTCCAGATTACACCACGCTTTGTAGAAGACAAAAGCATATTGATATTGTAATCAGCTACCAAAAAAGTAGCGATGGGCTGCATCTACTCATGGACTCTACAGGCATGAAGTTTCTAGGTGAGGGCGAATGGAAACGCAAGAAACATGGACCTGAATATCGTCGCCAATGGCGTAAACTTCATATTGGTATAGATGCTAAAACCCTGCAAATACGAGCAGTTCAGCTTACAACCAATAATGTCAGTGATTCACAGGTGCTTGGTGATTTACTTAATCAGATTCCACAAGATGAGCGGATTAACTCTGTTTATACCGATGGAGCTTATGACACCAAGCAATGCCGTCAGGTCATTGCAGATCGGCAAGCGCATGCGGTGATTCCACCTAGAAAAAATGCGAAACCATGGAAAGATACAAAGAGTAGCTCGCTAGAGCGAAATGAATTACTTCGAACAATTAAACGTTTAGGCACGACACTATGGAAAAAATGGTCAGGCTATCATCGGCGAAGTTTGGTTGAAACTAAGATGCATTGCATCAAATTATTAGGAGATAAACTCAGTGCAAGGAGTTTTGATAGCCAAGTGAATGAGATCCATGCACGTGTAGCAGTCCTTAACAGATTTACGGAATTAGGTCGACCACTTACCCAAGTTACGCCTTAAATTTGGCTCAATTAGGGGCGCTTTGCATTTCAAATCTTTGTGCAACAAAGCCGAGCATGTGCTGTTTGTGATAAATTGAGATTATGTTGAGTGAGTTCTCTAATAATTCTAAGTTGTTGAAAGTTCATAATTTGGATATAGAATATAAAAATAAGAGCAAATATATAAATAAATGCTCTTTTAGATGATCAATGATTAACGCATTGTGACGAATTCTTCAGCAGAAGTCGGATGAATTGCTAAAGTGTTATCGAAGTCTTTTTTAGTTGCTCCCATTTTTAAAGCAACAGCAAAGCCTTGCAGAATTTCATCCATACCGTATCCAATACCATGAATTCCGACCACTTTCTCATCAGTTCCTACACAAATTAATTTCATTTTTGTGAGTTGTCGATGTTCTGTTATCGCTGTATACATGGATGTAAAGGAAGAACTATAAATTTTGATGGCATCTTTACCAAATTTTTCTATGGCTTGATCTTCGGTTAATCCAACTGTTCCAATAGGTGGGTGACTAAACACCACAGTCGGAATATTTTCATAATCTAAATGTTCATTTGGCTTATTGTTAAATAAACGTTCAGACAGTCTTCGACCCGCTGCCACAGCAACAGGTGTTAACTCGACTTTACCTGTAATATCACCCACTGCATAAATGCCAGACTGTGTTGTATTTTGATATGCATCAACATGAATAAAGCGATTCTCGTTCAATTGAACTTGAGTCTTATTAAGATTGATCGCTTCAGTTGCAGGTTTTCTACCAATTGCCCAAATCAAGCAATCTACACTATGTTCTGTACCATCTTCTAGGTGTAATACAAGTGAGTTATCTTGAACTTTAGTCACTTTGTTAATCTGACTATGAGTATGCACGTTAATATTTTCACTGCGCATATTCTCTAATAGTGTTTTACCAAGGAAATGATCTAATCCACGCAAAGGCTGATGTTTACGAATAAATAATTGTACATTCGAACCCAATGCATTAAGAACACCTGCCAATTCCACAGCAATATAGCCAGAACCAACAATAGCAGTCCGCTTCGGTAAGTGTTCTAATCCGAAGAAACCATTGGAATCAATACCATATTCAGCACCTTCAATTTCAGGTTTGAATGCTTGAGTCCCCGTAGCAATTAAAATATGGTCAGCTGTGTACGTTTCACCATTTACTTCAATTGTTTGAGCATCTAAAAATTTTGCAAAACCTCGAATGACATCAACATTATTTTTAGCTAGTCCTGTGTCATACGATGTATGTATTCGGCTGATATAGGCTTGTCTGTTTTCAACTAATTTCTTCCAGTTAAAGGATTTCAATTCTGTATTAAAGCCATAGTCAGGACCATATTTATGAATCGCATCGGCAATTTGAGCTGAATACCACATCACTTTTTTAGGAACACATCCTACGTTGACACAGGTTCCACCAATATCACCCATTTCTATCAGTGCACATTTCTTACCATACATGGCAGCACGATTGACTGATGCAATACCGCCACTGCCTCCGCCAATCGCAATATAATCATAGTGTTTAGACATAAATGAAATTCCTGTTTTTTAGATTTAAAAAGTTAATGATATACGCTGAATTATCAGGAGACTTTCCCTTGGGAGATTCTAGGCAGCCAACTTATAAAAGTCTTCGGCCATTTGATTTGGTGTCTTAAAACCCAAACCCTTTTGAATTCTTCGATGATTATAAAATAATTCAATGTATTTTATAATATCTGCTTTGGCTTCTTCTCTGGTTTGATAGTTGTAATGATGCACTAACTCATTTTTCAGTATTCCCCAAAAGCTTTCAATCGGTGCATTATCGTAACAGTCTCCGCGCTTGCTCATTGAACCTTGAAAACCATATTGCTCAAGTATATTTCGATATTCATGGCTGCAATATTGACTTCCTCTGTCTGAATGCACAATCAGTTCTTTGGTTGGTTTTTGATTGTGAATAGCCATATTTAGCGCATTACAAACAAGCTGTGCTGTCATGCGCTCATTTAAGCTATAGCCAACCACTTGCTTCGTGTAAAGGTCTTTTACCGCTGCTAAGTACAGCCATCCTTCAACAGTCCATATGTACGTAATATCACTTGACCATGCTTGATTTGGTCTAGTCATTGAGAATTGTTGCTCCAGCAGGTTTTCATAGATCGCTCGATTATGGTCACTATTCGTAGTCCTTTTAAAACGCTTGTGTCGCTTACAATACAGGTGGTTCAGCGCTTTTATCTGACGTACAGCGTACATACTCATTTTTATGCCCTGAGCTTGTAAGTATTTGCTCTGTACACGACAAAAATAGATAACTCATTGAAATAATGTCACAATAATTGTTTTCTAACGACGAATACTATGACACATCTCAATGAGTTATATCTTATCTTAAACAAATATCTAAAATGGAACAAGTCACATTTAAAGTGCTTTGCGCTCATCATGCTTGTGATTATTTTAAAGCAAACATGTAATCTTTCTTCTGCATCTAAAGCCTTGCCCATCAAGTGCTTACCACAATCATTTTATCGACGTATGCAGCGCTTCTTTGCAGGTCAGTATTTCGATTATCGTCAAATTTCTCGGTTGATTTTCAATATATTTTCATTCGACAAAGTGCAACTGACTTTAGATAGAACCAATTGGAAATGGGGAAAACGAAATATTAATATCCTGATGCTCGCGATCGTTTATCGTGGAATAGCGATACCTATCCTTTGGACATTGCTTAATAAACGTGGAAATTCAGATACGAAAGAGCGCATTGCTTTGATTCAACGCTTTATCTCCATTTTTGGTAAAGACCGTATTGTGAATGTGTTCGCAGACAGAGAGTTTATCGGTGAGCAGTGGTTTACATGGTTAATTGAACAAGACATCAACTTCTGCATTCGTGTTAAAAAAACTTCATTGTCACCAATCATTTAGGAAAGAATCATAAAATTAGTGATTTATTTCGCCATCTTAAAGTTGGTCAAATTGAATGTCGTAAACGACGGATTTTGGTTGGTCGGGTGAAACTATATATAAGTGCACTACAGTTAGAAAATGGAGAGCTTTTACTCGTCGTTTCTCCTCAGTTTAATGCCAATGCTATTCAGGATTATGCATTACGCTGGGAAATTGAAACCTTATTCAGTTGTCTCAAAGGACGCGGGTTTAATCTTGAAAATACGCGCTTGACAGACCCTAGACGAGTGAAAAAATTGATTGCGGTGTTAGCTATAAGCTTCTGTTGGTGTTACTTAACGGGTGAATGGCAACATGATCAAAAAAAAGCGATAAAAATAAAGAAGCATGGACGACTCTCAATGAGTTTATTTCGCTATGGTTTAGACTATGTTCAAATGGCGATTCAGCGTTTAATTGGTTTTGGGAAAAAAGAAGAGTTTAAGGAAATTTTGGCAATTTTAAGAAGGCAGAATCCTGATAGGATAAGGGTTCTGTGAAATTTGTCGTGTACAGAGTCCGAATTTATGACAAATCTGAAAGTAAAACCAAGAATGATTACTTTATGGATATGTTAAGTGAAGTACTCAGTTGGGGTGCAAAGATTCAATTTATTACAGGTGATAGTTGGTATTCATCGACTGGAAATCTAAAAACCATAAGAAAATATGGTATTCGATTTATGTTTGGTATCGACTGTAACCGTAAGGTTTCCCCAGAAAAAGGACAATGGTTTCAACTGCGTTTATTGCCAAATTTCCATCAGGGTCAAGTGGTCTGGCTCAAAGATTTTGGCTTTGTACAATTATTTAAGACTCAGTTAAAAGAACAGCAGAGGTTTTATATTGTGCATCAAGATGAAGATGATTTATTGTCCTTTGAGGGTTTTCATGAATTACATTCAAGTCATTGGAAATTAGAGCAATATCACCGGGTGATTAAACAGGTTTGTCATATTGAAAAGTTTCAAGTAAGACGATCTAAACTGATTTTGAATCATATTTTTTTCAGCCTTGATGGCCTACGTCGAGATACAAAAGAACCAGTTTGAGCGGATCTTTGAAAATGTATATCGTTGGCAGAAGAAATTATTTAGACCAGTTATCAAAAACTTCATTGATGACTTTATTCTCGATAAAAATCATCTGCTACCACAGAGAATCTATAAATAATAGTGCGTAAGTCCTAATTAATTAAACAATAACAAGTATTTATTAGCGAGTGTCTACGAGCGCCACAACAAAAATTCGCGCCTAGACTCTCTGAAAAACAGCTTTTTAGGCTGAGAAGCCTAAATAAGCGTAAATTATATGCAGATATTTGCACCTAGACCGAGCGGAGCGAGCAAAAAAACTTCTGAGCGAAGCGAAGTCATAGTTGCTTTTGCTTTTTACATAATTTTAGAAGGTATTTGCAAAAAATTGCCCCTACGAATCGAGCGAAAGCGAGATTCAATAGGTAATCCCCCCTAAAAATAATAGGATCTAAAAGTAGAATTTTCTCTTAAGATACGAGCAGGAGATTCTGCATGAAAACATCTAAATTTACTGACAGTCAGATCATGTCCATCTTGAAACAGGCAGAATCTGGCACACCTGTAGCGACCCTTTGCCGTGAACACGGCATGAGTAATGCTACCTTTTATAAATGGCGTGCCAAATATGGTGGTATGGATACATCATTAATGGCTCGACTGAAAGAGCTAGAAGCCGAAAATACCAGACTTAAAAAGATGTATGCGGAAGAGCGATTAAAGGCCGAAATCATCCAGGAAGCGATGGCAATGAGCAGCACTGCTGCGCAAGGGTAAAGCCATCTTGCCGGCGTAAGATGGCACAACAGGCAGTTGCCCAGCATGCCATTAGTATTCGTTTGGCTTGTAAAGCATTTGGCATTAGTGAAACCTGCTACCGCTATCAAGCCAAACTCAGCGATGACAATGCACTCATTGCTGAACAGCTCATTGAACTCACTGAGGAAAATTCCGATTGGGGCTTTGGTTTGTGCTTCTCGTATTTACGGCATGTTGAGAGTTGCTGCTGGAATCACAAGCGGGTTTACCGCATTTACTGTGAGTTGGCACTGAATCTGCGTATTAAACCGAGAAGAAGACTAAAACGGCATGCGCCTGAACCATTGAAAGAACCAATCCGAGAAAATCAGGTTTGGTCATTAGATTTTATGCATGATCAGCTTTCCGATGGTCGCAAGTTTCGATTATTGAATGTGATTGATGATTACCGCCGCGAAGGCCTAGCCATTGAAGCAGGGTTCTCATTGCCCACAATCAGGGTTATTCGTACGTTGAATCAATTGCTGGAGTGGAGAGAAAAACCGTTAGTGATCCGATGCGATAATGGTCCCGAATTTATCAGTCACGAATTTGTGCGCTGGGCTACTGAGCACGGTATTCGTATTGAATATATTCAACCGGGTAAGCCACAGCAGAATGCGTATATTGAACGTTATAATCGGACTATACGTTATAGCTGGCTAAGCAAGCATCTATTTGACACACTGGAAGAAGTACAAGATTATGCAACAAACTGGTTGTGGCATTACAACCATGAAAGACCACACCAAGCAAACAAAGGAAGGCCACCTCTAATGGCTGCTTAACCTCTACTTTTAACTTCGGTTATTTATGGGAGGATTACCGACAGGAGTTATACCTAAACACCCAATATGAAAAAGCCCGACAGGATGTCGGGCTTTTTTATTGTCTGAATATTTTCGGATAATTCGTATTATATTAATTTTAGTTGAACTTAAAACTAGGCATAAAGACAAATGAAAATAGGGATCTTTTGGTACTGGAATAATCAAGTCATTGGTATTGCACATTCCTTTAATATTACGAAAGCAGACTCTATTGGCCTGATTGATAGCCCATATACACATATTGAATATTGGATTACATTGCAAGAAAAGTATTCTGAACTACAAAACTATGAGTATGAACAGATCCCAAGAGGTCGAGTAATTTTTGATACCAACAAAGAAAAATCAATTATTTATTTGGATAAGACATTGTTATATAAATCAAAAATTAATAAAGTCTATGATTTTTTTAATTTAAATCCAGAACAATCGGTGCTAAAAAAAGACTCACACTATCAAATTTGACCAACACTACTGTTAGATCAACAAACTTGCGTTAAAATACACACGATCACTCTTAGAATGGTAAGCGATATGAGAAAACGTCTTAAAGATTATAATATTGAACAAGTATCTAGTCGTGAAAAGGTTTCTGGACAAGTTTTACCTATAAAGTTTAGTAATGATGAAGCAACTAAACGAGTTGTTATGCATAGTGCTAGACGAGTGATCCAGCAACATAAAGCAGAAATACAAGAGTTAGCTTATAAATGAGCTTGATTAGTTCGACATTCGTAATTGCTGTACATGACGAGATTTTGCTTCAAACAGGTGTAGGTCGATCTGGTTGCCAGATTGAGAAACTGGAAAGCGTCCTAAACCGTATAGATCAGCAAATGTATTACAGTAATGTGAGTGATATCTTTGAAATTGCTGCATGGTTTGGTATTGCAATTTCTAAAGGGCATGCATTTGTCGATGGAAATAAAAGAACAGGGCTAGGGTGATGCTAACTTATCTTGAAATCCAAGGTGTGACCATTTAAGAACACACGGGTTTAGATGATTTAATGGTTGATATCGTTGAATCCCAAGAAGATCATGAGCTTTTAGCCAAACTGGTAGCAGGATTCTTATATGAGCTATCTATAATTTAATTTATTCAATCTGTATTTTTATTTTTGGGTCGTTAATGTTAGAAAGTATCTCCTTATAAATTAAATAGTTTTCATCATCTCGGCATACAAAAAATACTTCTTCAACACAGTCATATTGGGGAAGTGTTGAAAGTATGGTACCAATTGCAATTTCGGCTGCCAGTTGGCGAGGAAAACCATAAACACCTGTACTGATGTTTGGAAAAGAAATAGTTTTTACACCAACATGGTTAGCTTTCATAATCGCATTACTATAAGCATCACAAAGCAATTGTGGCTCATTACGCTCACCATCTAACCATCTTGGCCCAACAGCATGAATAAGATATTGGGCAGGCAGGTTTCCAGCAGTAGTAACTTCTGCTTGTCCAGTTGAACACCCGCCTTTTTCTTGATGAAGTTGAATACATTCAGTCTTCATCAAAGGTCCTGCTTTTTTATGAATGATATAATCAAGCCCACTGCCACCAAGCAAAGACTTATTCGCTGAATTAACGATAGCCTGTACAGCGAATGTTGTAATATCTGTTTGGATTAAAATAACTTTCTTAAGATTACTCATTTTATCACTATAATAAAATCGCTAAGGTAGCAGTAATTTTTTGGAAAACCAACATGACTGAAAAAGAACATATTAATCAATATATTAAGAGCACGTGTGATTTAATCATTCAACATGTAAAAAACATTATCACTCTTCAAGAAAACATTAATAAACCATGGGGATATAGCTCCAGATTAATGGAGCATTTATTTCATCCAGAAAATGAACTGCTTTTTAAAGGATACTCAAAGAATATTTTTAATAATAAATCAGCAATGGCTATTAAGCCATGGAAAGAACATATTGTTCCCATGGCTTATGTCTTTAACAACTTATGGGTATTAATTGAAAGCAATGAATTATCAGATGCTGAACTCTCCAAAATTCTACAAAGAAATCTTGGTGTAGCCCATATTTCCTATGAAGAACAGAAAAAGTTAGATGCTAAATTTTCAGGATTAAAAACAAATATGCCTAATGGATGGTGTTTGAAAACAGGTGATCCTATAGATCGTTTAAAAGCAGTTGGTATTGAATTAGTTGATGAAAATGGGGTTGAAATTCAATCTTTAATTACCCCTATTTAACATAAAATCTCTTATGCGCAGTTCTGGTGTTATTCACCAATTAAAATGTCCAGTTTTTCAAAAATACAAAAATGTAGTAACATTATTGTATGTAAATTGGTACTAATCTATGAGCATGGAATTTGAATGGGATGAGGCGAAAAATAAGAGCAATCAGAAAAAGCATAAGATCAGCTTTGAAACTGCATTGCATATTTTTAAAGATCCATTCTTGTTAAGTAAGCAAGGCCGCTTTGAGAATGGTGAATGTCGATGGCAGGCTTTAGGGAGCATCCGGGGAGAGACTGTAGTGCTAGTTGCCCATACCTCTCACTTCGAAGATATAACCGAAGTTGTCCGTATCATTTCAGCCCGAAAAGCCACATCACAGGAGAAAAGAGCGTATGAGCAAAATCGTTCGTTACAAACTTGAAGAATTGACTGAATTAACTGACAAGCAAATGGCTGAAATTGAAGCATTGGCAAAACGTCCAGACAATGAAATAGACTTTTCAGACATCCCTGAGCTAGATGAAAGCTTTTGGCAAAATGCAGTCCGTAATCCCTACTACAAACCAGTCAAGAAATCGACCACTGTTCGGATTGATGCTGATGTCATGCAGTGGCTTAAATCCCAGGGCAAAGGCTATCAGACCCGAATGAATAAAATTCTACGTGAAGCAATGCTAAAAGAACTGAAAAACCATTCCTAATTTTACAGGATTAAAAACAATGAACTACTTTGCACAGGATCCCTTCTAGGTAATGTTACCTAGGAGGAATCATGAAAAAACTGAAATATCAGTATAAACAATCAGTACACAGCAACCCACACGATTACTTTTGGCAGATTTACCCCAATGTCAGAAGTTCGATGTTTAAAGAATTTAGTACGCACCAAGAGCGAAGTTTCTATTTTCTGCACGTTATTGAATACAAAAACTATCCGCTTAAAATTCGTGTTGCACGTGGTGCTGGCTTACCTCATGTTTGGGATGATTTTCCAAGCTATGTCTATAAAGTTGCCAAAAGCTGGAAGCACAATTCCAGAAGACAGCATCAGTACTACAAAGAACATGAGCAAAAATAAAAAATGAGGGCATAACGCCCTCTATAGATATATTTTTTTGACTTCGTATAAGGTGTATTATGTTTATTTTAGAAAAACTAATTGATTCTTGAAAGTAAACAGGCTTCCATTATCAGATATTAAGAGGTCTCAAATTCTTTCTGATAATAGATTAACTAATACTTTTAATTCATCTCGTAATTGATTTAAGTTATCAAACTCAATGTTCTTGGTAAGCTCTTTAGGAATCTTTTCTGCTTCAGCAGATAAGTCTCGCCCTTTATCTTTTAATGAAATAAGAACTCGTCTTTCATCATTAGGATCACGTGATCGATTAATTAGACCTGAACCGTACCGGGTTTGTCGGAGACTTTTTATTTAAGTTAGGCCACCTGACCTAACGGATTAATCTTATCATAGTACATTGCTTCAAACTCAAAAGGCGATACATAACCCAGTGCACCGTGTACACGCTTTTTGTTGAACCAATCTACCCAATTTAATGTCGCAAGTTGTACATCTGCTAAACCTTGCCAATCTGCTTTTAAATATTCAATCACCTCTGTTTTGTATAAGCCATTCACCGTTTCAGCCAGAGCATTATCGTATGAATCACCCGTTGTACCGACTGATGCTCGTAAATTTGCTGCTTCTAAACGATTGGTATAGCGAATAGAAAGATATTGAACACCTCTATCTGAATGATGAATTACATTCTTTGGCATGCCTCGATCGTGCAATGCTTGCTCCAATGCATCGAGCACCATATCTGTATTCATCCGTGTAGATACTTTCCATCCAACAATTGCTCGTGAGAACACATCAATAATAAATGCGGTGTAGACCCAGCCAGAATTGGTTTGAATATACGTAAAGTCACTGACCTGAGCACTGCTTCGCAAGGGTCAGGTCGATCAGCACTAAAATTCCGTTTCACTAAATCACCTGCCCGTTTTTGATCATCTCGGCTGCGGGTAGTTTGTTTGTTCTTACCACGCCAAACACCTTGTATATCTAGCTTTTGCATCAATCGAGCAACTGTACAACGTGCAATAACATAACCCTCACGTTTCAATTGTTGCCAAACTTTACGTACACCATATCGACCTGAACTTTCTTTCCAAATACGTTTGATTTGCTCTGCATGATGTAAATCATGCAGAGCACGTTTCGCTCGATGTTCTGGGTTATCAACGAGATCTAAAGCCCGATAATAGGTCGAAGCTGCAATCGGTAAAATTCTACAAATCGCTTCAACACCATATCGATCTTTATTGTTATGGATAAAATCCACCATTATTTGTGTGAGCGGTCGAGCTCCGCCTGGGCGAAAAAAGCGGCTGCTTTGCGTAGAATTTCATTGGCACGCTTTAATTCTTTAATTTCACGTTCCATTTGCTTCATTTTTTCTTGGTCAGATACCTGTTGTACTTTGGCGGGATTTTGTTGATCTAAGTATTTTTGATACCAAACACGTAGTGTTTCAGGAGTACAGCCAATTTTAGGAGCAATAGCTGTGATTGCTGCCCAAGTAGAAGGATAATCTTTTTCAGATTCAATTAGTAATTGAACCGCTCTTTCTCTAATTTCGGGGGTATAGTTTGGTTTTTTCATCGGAATAGTCTCTCAGAATATTGACTCTCCGACAAACCCGGTACGGTTCATACAAGCGTGTTGAAATCATATAATCAAAGGCTGATTCTGATTCACAGAAGCGTAAATGCTGCAATTTTCCTGTAGCATCATCGATAAACACCAGCAGACAGCATTTAGCAGCGCGTCCTTCAAACCAGTCATGATATGAGCCATCAATTTGGATCAGTTCACCAAAGCAATCCCGGTTGTAACGAGGCTGATACGGGCGTTTCAGGCGCTTGGATCGAGGAATCCATAAGTCAGCTGCAATCATCCAGGAACGCAGGGTTTCTACTGAAAGATCGAATCCATGTACGGTGGTGAGCTTTTCATGCGCTAAAGTGGGTCCGAAACCATGGAGTTGGTCAGAAACAATATTGAGGCACTTGAGTCTGAGTTCTTCAGGAAGTTTGGAATTGCTGATTTGGCCACGACCGGCATGGGCTAATGCAGCGGGACCTTGAGCTTTGTATTTCTGCAGTAAGCGTCTGATCTGACGTTCTGAAATATGAAGTAGCTGAGCAGCCTGGGATTGAGTTATGCGTTGATCGCAGATTTCCTGCAAGACCGACAATCGTTTAAGTTCTTTATCCGACATAGACACCAACATAACAAACCGTCCGCTAACGAAATTGCAAAAGTGCATATTCTAAAAGCGGACATTTTTACTTTGGAGAAACCGAACATTTCTACTTGGGGCTTACAGATGCGTTTCGTATAAGCTCTATTATGTTAATTTTAGATTTACTAAAACTATTTTTTGAGAACTAGGCTGTTATGGGAACTGTAAAGCTCAAATCTTCTGATGAAGTTTTTCAATTAAAAATTAGTCTGCTAGGTAGTGATCCTGAAATCTGGAGAACTATTCAAATTTCATCGGCAGCTACTTTATCTAGGCTCCATAAGGCAATTCAATCTGCTTTTGATTGGGAAGATAGCCATTTACATGAATTCACGACTATTAAGCATGAAAAGATCAATAAAAGACAAAAATTGAAAGAAGTTCTACGTGTAGGTAAAAAAATTATATATACATATGATTTTGGCGATTGTTGGGAACATTTGATTACTGTAGAAAGCAGACAATCTCCTGATTTAAATAAAAAATATCCATGTTGTATAGATGGTCAAAATCATGCTCCATTTGAAGATATTGGAGGAATTTTTGGATATCTTGATATTTTAGATGCATTACAAGACCCCAAACATCCAAGATATGACGATTACATGCAAATTATCGAGGATGAAATAGGAGAGATAGAGTTTGATCCGACCTACTTTAATTCACATGATATTAAGTTTTAAACCTGATTTAACATAAGGGCTGTTACACGAAATTGCAACTAAATATAGTTGCAATTATTATTTAAAAGTAACTATACTTAGTTGCAATAGCAGTAGGGCTGAAGTATGGGTAAAACGGAAAAGTTACTGGAAAAATTTGGAAATTCAAAAAATACATTTCCGTATAAAGATTTAGTCGTTTTACTGAATCAGCTAGGCTATGAAAAATTTGAAATGGCAGGCTCTCGTGTCCGTTTTTTTAATACGAAAACTGAACACATGATTTTACTGCACAGGCCACACCCTGAAAATGAAATCAAAGGTGGGGCTTTGAAATCTGTAAAACAGGCACTCAAGCAGGAGGGATTTTTATGAGCTATTTAAAATACAAAGGTTATCTAGGTACAATTGAACCTGATCTTGAAACAGGTGAGTTATTTGGAAAGCTTGCATTTATCCGTGATCTCATCACTTATGAAGCAGAAACATTAAAAACTCTTGAACAAGCTTTTCAGGAATCTGTCGATGGATATTTAGAGTCTTGTGCTGAATTAGGTAAAAAACCCGATCAGCCATTCAAAGGTACATTTAATGTCCGTATTAGTCCTGAGTTACACCGTAAAGCTGTTTTAGCATCAAGTGATAATTCTCTTAATGCTTTTGTAAGCGATGCGATTCAAGAGAAATTAATGCGTTTAGGTGCTTAATTTATTGAAGCCTAGATTGACATCTAAAAATTGAAAAAAATTAGTAAAAAAGGGAGCTTACAGCTCCCTTTTTTGCTCCCTTTTTTGATTTCGCATAAGGTGTATTATGTTAATTTTAGAAATTCTATATAAATATAGAATTTTTAAAACTTAAATTCTGGCATGTGTCCCATACTTATCAATCATGATCGAACTGGCTTCATTTAGACCACGTACTGTGACATTCGCACCATTCTTTTGAAATTTATTTACAACAGAATCAAGCATGGCGACTGATGTTACATCCCAAATGTGAGAATGGGTCAAATCAATAATCACCTCCTTTACATCCTCTTTAAAGTCAAAACCTTGCATGAACTTTTCAGAAGAACTAAAGAAGATCTGACCTCTCAAATCATATAGACGAGCTGTCCCCTCAAAAGAAGCACTGACCTGAATATCATTTTCTAGTTTATTGGCCAAGAATAAAGCTGAAAGCAGTACACCTGTTAATACCCCTAACGCCAAGTTATGCGTAGCTACCACCACAATCACCGTTGCAATCATCACGACGTTGCTACTTTTAGGATTGTCCTTTAATTGGGTGACAGAACTCCATTCAAAGGTACTGATCGAGACCATGATCATCACCGCTACCAATGCAGCCATTGGAATCACTTTGAGCCAGTCACTAATAAATACAACCAGAATAAGAAGAAAAATACCCGCAGAGAATGTTGATAAGCGTGTCAGACCACCTGACTTCACGTTAATCATAGATTGACCGATCATGGCACAACCTGCCATACCACCCATGAAGCCAGAGGCAATATTTGCAATACCTTGTCCTTTACATTCCTGATGCTTATCACTTGGTGTATCTGTCATTTCATCGACAATAGTTGCTGTCATCATAGACTCAAGTAAACCTACGGCTGCCAGTGCAACTGAATACGGCAAAATGATCATCAATGTTTCAAAATTTAGAGGAATATTCGGGACCAAGAACATTGGAAGTGTGTCAGGTAATGCTCCCATATCTCCAACAGTCCGTACATCAATTCCTAGGGCTATTGCTAACAATGTAATAGCAATGATGCAAACAAGTGGAGAAGGAAATAATTTTCCTAATTTTGGAATTAAAGGAAATAGATAAATAATCGCTAAGCCTAAAGCAACCAAAGCATATACATGCCAAGTTACATTCATCAGTTCGGGTAGCTGAGCCATAAAAATTAAGATGGCCAACGCATTTACGAAGCCAATCACTACAGATTTAGAGACAAAGCGCATTAGCTTAGCCAATTTCAGGTAACCTGCTAATATTTGAATGACACCAGTTAAAATCGTTGCAGCAAGCAGATATTCAAGCCCATGTTCTTTGACCAATGTGACCATAAGCAGTGCCATCGCACCTGTGGCTGCTGAAATCATAGCTGGACGACCGCCAACAAAAGAAATAACGACAGCAATACAGAAGGATGCGTATAAACCTACTTTAGGATCTACACCTGCAATAATTGAAAATGCGATAGCTTCAGGGATTAATGCAAGACCGACAACAAGTCCTGCAAGCACATCTCCACGGATGTTAGAGAACCATTGTTCTCGTACATTAGATAACATAAACATAGCCTATTTTTTAATTTTTCAGATAGGCTAGTGATGTGATATATACAACACACAAGCGACTACACCACATCACTAGACAGTGATGAGTTATTTACTGATTAAAGAGGTAAATAAACTTAAGGTGGCGTAAGTGTCATAAATTCAGTGCATTGTTTGAGAGAAAATATCAGAGCAAGGATAACAGCTCGTTATCATTCTATCTACCCTAACCATTTTGTAGAAGCTGCTTATTCAGCTAAGAAAATTGTCAATTTGCATTCTAAAAAACTGTGCATTTAACATAATGCATATTATACGCAATATGCTTTGTAAGCCCAAAATAGAAATGTCCGGTTTCTCCAAAGTAAAAATGTCCGCTTTTAGAATATGCACTTTTGCGATTATTGAAGCGGACGGTTTGATATGTTGGTGTCTATGTCGGATAAAGAACTTAAACGATTGTCGGTCTTGCAGGAAATCTGCGATCAACGCATAACTCAATCCCAGGCTGCTCAGCTACTTCATATTTCAGAACGTCAGATCAGACGCTTACTGCAGAAATACAAAGCTCAAGGCCCAGCTGCATTAGCCCATGCTGGTCGTGGCCAAACCAGCAACTGCAAACTTCCTGAAGAACTCAGACTCAAGTGCCTCAATATTGTTTCGGATCAACTCCATGGTTTCGGACCCACTTTAGCGCATGAAAAGCTCACTACCGTTCATGGATTCGATCTTTCAGTGGAAACCCTGCGTTGCTGGATGATTGCAGCCGATTTATGGATTCCTCGCTCCAAGCGCCTGAAACGCCCATATCAGCCTCGATATAACCGAGATTGTTATGGTGAACTGGTACAAATCGATGGCTCACACCATGACTGGTTTGAAGGAAGAGCCGCTAAATGCTGTCTGCTAGTCTTTATCGATGATGCCACAGGCAAATTGCAGCATTTACGCTTCTGTGAATCAGAATCAGCCTTTGACTATATGATTTCGACACGCTTGTATGTTGAACAGCATGGTAAGCCTTTAGCGTTTTACAGCGACAAACATTCAGTCTTTAGGGTGAATCAAAGCAGCAAGAAAGACAGCAAGATTACCCAGTTTGGACGCGTACTCAGTACCCTCAATATCGATATCATCTTCGCTAACTCCCCTCAGGCCAAAGGACGGGTGGAACGGGCCAACAGAACCCTTCAGGACCGTCTGATTAAGGAGATGCGCCTGGAAGGTATCAGTTCGATTGCAGATGCGAATAAGTGGTTACCCTGCTTTATTGAGCAGTTCAATCTCAAGTTTGCAAAGATGGCCTTTAATCCTAAGAACTTACACCGCTCTGCCACCGAAACAGCTGAGCAATTAGATGATATTTTTACCTGGCGAGAGCCACGTAGAGTCACCAATAGCCTGACCATTACTTATGATAAATGTGTATATCTCCTGGAGAGTACAGAAGAAAACCAGAGGCTGATTGGTAAATATCTTGAGTTTCTAGAATACCCGGATGGTACTGTAGCCATCATGCATGAAGGCCGGAAGATCAATTACAGCATCTTCGATAAATTAAGTCAGCTCAACCAGCGAGAGATTGTTGAGAATAAACGGTTGGGTGCTGTTCTGAATCATATCCAACAACAGCATGAAGAACTGGAACAACAAAACAAACGCAATCGTTCTCAAAAGATGCCAAGCAGACGTGCACAGAAAACAGCAATTCAACAACGAAATCTGAATCCTGTGCTTGACTTGGAAATGTCCATATAGGACATTTCTATTTGGTTATTAGGTAGGACATTTCTACTTGGGAATAACAATGCTTGTTAGAACCCATTTAAAGTGTCTATATTCTCACCAATAAAAATGTCTAGTTTATGATGGTTTTTATCACCATGGACTGGATATAAATATAGATGCTGATCACTATGTCGGATAAAGAACTTAAACGATTGTCGGTCTTGCAGGAAATCTGTGATCAACGCATAACCCAGTCCCAAGCTGCTCAGCTACTTCATATTTCAGAGCGTCAGATCAGGCGTTTATTGCAAAAATACAAAGCTCAAGGCCCAGCTGCATTAGCCCATGCCGGTCGTGGTCAAATCAGCAATTCCAGGCTTCCTGAAGAGCTCAGACTCAAGTGCCTCAATATTGTTTCTGATCAACTGCATGGTTTCGGACCCACTTTAGCGCATGAAAAGCTCACCACCGTTCATGGCTTTGATATTTCAGTGGAAACACTGCGTTCCTGGATGATTGCAGTCGATTTATGGATTCCTCGCGCCAAGCGTCTGAAACGCCCGTATCAGCCACGTTATAACCGGGATTGCTTCGGTGAGCTATGCCACAATTAAAGGTATTGAAGTGATGAGAGCACTACGTAAAGGGCAAGCTTCATCATTTTATTATGATCAGCCTGAGGGTGAAGTGTATCTCGTAAATAGAGTTTTCAGTCTTTAAGTACTTTTTAGAAGGAACACATCGACTCAAATCCCTATTTGCAACAGTGCCCTTTTTTCTGCTTGAATCGTGCTCGTATGAACCATTCCCAGATCGAGTTTACTATCTTATGCAGGCAAGCTATTCATTTATAGTCTTTTAATAAAATTTAGCTATTGATTGAGAAAATATTTGCTCATAAAACTTAAATTACTACTTTTATGAGCAAATATATTCTCGTTTTTTTGGTTTTATGATATTTTTGAGAAAATATTTGCTTATTTATATCTATGGAAAAATTAACGATACAGGCTCTTCTCGATACAAAATGGTTAGATATAGCAGAACTCAAGATATTAGAGCCACATAAAGGATCTGCAAGTGCAAGTGAGTTAGTTTACGAATTAGAATATGCCATTTCTTATTTAGATAAGAGAGATGAACATGCATGTAGTTTAGCGCTTCCTGTTCAAATTCTTATCCAACATGAATCGAAAGTCTGGTTTAGTTTTTTAGATGATATTGTTCCATCTGGTGCTGCTCGACGTTATTTAGTTCAATATCTAGGTCTGCAAAAACTCTCATCAGCAGAACAAGATTTTACTTTATTGGCAAAAGGTACAATTGCTCCTGTAGGGAATCTAAGAGTTAAGGAATCTGTTCCTTTGATCAGTTCAGAATCAACATTACATTTACGCAAGTTCACTACGGATGATGTTACGGAACGGAATATTGATTTTCTCGAATACGCACAACAAATGGGTGCAATTAGTAGCGGTGCAACTGGTGCAGGTGGGGAAGCTCCAAAATTACTGATTCGCGTGTCACAGGATCAGCAAGTTTGGATCGATACCTATCAAAATTCTTTTGATGAACCAGATCAGCATTATCTAGTCAAATTCCCTCGAAATAATCGTAGTGCAATAGATTGCGACATATTGAGAACAGAATATCATTTTTATCATGTATTGAATGAACTTGGATTTAAAACCATTGAAACCTCTCAGATGAAGCTGATAGAAGGTCAGAAATATCCTTCATTATGGCTGCCGAGATTTGACACTGAGTGGCAGAATCAGCAATGGCATCGACTTGGACTTGAGTCTGTTTATTCTGTATTGAATAAAACATCAGGGAGCCATATGAATCATTTTGAAGTCATAGATGAGCTTTGTACCTTATTAAAATCAGTGGACAAAAACTTTGATTCTTCGCAATTCGTTTGTGATTGGTTACAAAGGGATCTACTTAATATCATTTTTGGTAATTCAGATAATCACGGTCGTAATACGTCATTCTTAAAAAAATCAGGAAGAATATTTCTTGCTCCAATTTACGATTTTGCCCCGATGAAAGCCGATCCAGAAGTTGTGACGAGATCAACAACATGGGGAAGTCCGTATGAAGAAGGAGGGGAATACCGTTGGGAAGGTATTACCCAAAATCTTGCACACTGGTGTGAACCACATATATCTTTAAGTACATTAAAAATATTGGCTAGCAAACTTCTTGGACTTAAACAGCAATTAATCAACAAAGGTGTTCCCCAAACAATTATAGATATGCCAGGTCTAGGATATGACTTCATTGAAGCCAAATTGAGTCGATGGGAACTATTATGAAAAATAAAAATCAGCCACTTGACCGTCAACAATTGCTCATTGACTTATATACGCAATATTTATTCGGTAAAATTACCTTGGGACAACTGTTGAGCTACCTGCGCAAAAACGTACTTGGGCTAACACAAGAAAAATATGCAGCAATGGTCGGAATCAGTCGGCGTACTTTAACCGATATTGAACAAGACAAAGGTCAACTGACTCAGATCGTGTTGGATAAGGTGTTTAAGCCACTTGGCTTAAAAGCTGGCCTCATACCGACACATGAGCATATCGTTCGTAAGATTATTCAGCCACCTAGTGATTAAGAGCTTTATAGGGCACTGTTGCAAATAGAGAGGTAGATCAGGAAATTTGAACAACACTTATAAGTGATATTTTGCTCCCCAAATGATGTTATAAACATCGATATAAGGAGTATTTTATGGCACGTAGACCAAGAAGAAATCATTCAAACGACTTTAAGGCTAAGGTAGCACTTGCTGCGATCAAAGCAGAAAAAACACTTACTGAATTGAGTGCTGAATTTGATGTTCATCAAAACCAAATTATTGACTGGAAAAATCGGTGGTGTTTCAAAAAGTATGCTGACTATATTTTAACCCTAATTTAAATCTCATAAAGCACTAAAAATATAGTGAATTTAATTTACTTCTTTTCAATTTTTCTATTGACAGAATTAACTAGCATACTTTTTGAAACACCATCAGATCGTGAATATCCTTATCTTCAGTATATGAATAGCGGATCTGATAAAGCGGTAGGTAGTTATCGATTAATTCATCCATACTATCTAACCCAACGATATGCTCTCTTAGATAGTTAAATCTAAAAAAGTTCCCTTCAGTCGCAACGAGCGCCTTTTTCAAGACCGGTCGGCTAAAGTATTCTTCAGTCAGATCGATGGTTTTATGGTTAACTTCAGCTTGGATCTGATTCTGTTGCTTGTCGGTCAAGCTACCAGCATGCAATTGGTATGCACTGGCTTTGATTTCACGCTTAAAAGTCGTATCAATCTCAGAATCAGTCGTTTTATTTCTAAATTCTTGCTGATTGACTAAGACAAAACCTTTCTTATATGTCTCACTGTTCATAAAGTCAGATTTAAGCGTGATTGTGTGCTTTTCAGTGGATTTATTAATAATCCCTTCACCTAGAAGCTCTAACTTTAAGTTGTCGTAAAACGTGCCAGTCTTAACAAAGTGGTACATGAACGTTTCAAGTACACGCCCGTATTCATCAATCGCATTGTCAAACTTACGTTTGTACTGGTCAAACTCATAGCCATGTTCTTTATCAAACAAGTCAAGGTTATCATTATTCAAACGATATGATTTATGCAGTTTATATGGGCATAAACGAGCACCACGGCCAATCAACTGAATATCTTGCAGCGATACTTTTTTCGCTGCAGAAATATCAAAGTGAATGATGTCATAGAGACTTAAAACATCCCAACCTTCTGTGAGTGCATCAACTGAAAATATCACCCGATTATAGTTTTTAGGATCATCTAAAATCGGCAACAAAGTTGAATTGGTTTTATCCGTTGAGTTGTAAACAAACGTGTTATCTGAAGAAAAACGAATTTTAATTTCAGAAATAAATGATTTTAAACCATCTCTATCGCTGATCGTGGATAGACCAGACTTCGGAGAGGCAATCCAAGCAAACATTTGACGCAAGAAACGAAAGCTATCTTCAGCGTCTTGCAAATTAGTCTGATTGGTTTCACTTAGCTTTTTCAGATAATCTAAATCTTGTGGCTTAAGTGAATTAATCACCTTATGGAAAAATTCACGGTCTAGCTTGCTTTGTTTAATGTTGGTTGATTTCACCAATATAATTGGGTTGATCGTGACTTGCATATCACGCTCAGCGAATAAACGTCTGTATTCACTCAATACAACGGCATTAATCACCAATAAGCGTTTTTGATCGGCGATCTGAGTTTCAGTGTTGTAAAGGAAGCAAACCGCTTTACTGTAACCTTCCTTATTGAATCTCAAGAAATCGTATTTATAGACTAATTTGTCCTGATACTTCCTATGGATGGCACTATTGCCCAAGTCAACAGTAGCAGTAAACTCCAGCAAAAGATTATCTGGCCGTGCCTTGATTGCAGTATTGACCGAAGTTTCCCAATTGGTAATCGCTTCATCATCTTCTTTTATCTTCTTACGTGTATTCACGTTAAGTCGATGCGCTTCATCTGCAATCAGAACAATTTTATTATTCAAGAAATCTTCTGCAGACAAACCATTTTCTACCTCATTCACAAGTTTGTTGTAGAGGAACGCCGTACTTAAAAACATAAAGTTAATAGCGTTGCCTTGTGAATCTGGAAAGAGTTTGATTTCTTTAACAGGAATAGAACGTCCATTGATTTTCACGCCGTTCTTATTGAAAAGATACTTTTCAAATTGCGGATCAATAAAGTTCATATAGGCCTGTTCAATAATCTGCAATTGATGGACCATAAATATGAAATTACGGTAGCCTTTCTCATATAAAAAGAGAATAACAGCAGCCATGGTGAGCGTTTTACCGGCACCAGTTGACATATTGAAAAGTAAGTGTTTGGCTTTAGTCGGATCTTGATCATAGATCCAGATAAAATGCTTTACAGCCTCTTCTTGATACCCCCTTAAAGTACGCGACAAGTTATCAGTGATATAGCGAGGGATAGTAAAGTTTTTAGCCCACTCAATGTATTCACTGTCGTTTTCAATACGATAATATAGGAAGTCTTTTAAGGTATCTTTTACCAATGTTGGGCTTAATCTAGACATTAGGTGCACCATAAAACTTATCAGTGAGCGCAATCTCTTCCTGAGTGACTTTGAATTTTGAATCCAACATATCTGCATGGTTTAGATATAGCTGGTTTTCATCCAAAACTTGCAATAAAAGCACTTTACGATCGTCTAGTGATAAAGCCCTAAATGATTCCTCACGCTCAAAGTCTTTTTTATCAAACCAAAACTTTAAAAAGGCATTCTGAGCCATTTCATTATAAATACTGTCCAGCTCACCTTTACTTGTTGCAGCCAAGATTCCATCTTGATAGGCCTGGTTATAGCGCTTCAGTTCAAAATAAACAAATGAACCGCCACCATTCCAATTTACAAGTTTAGAGATACCGCCGTCCTCACCGTTTATTACGCGTTTTAAGCGTGTTTTGGTGATTTCATCAATATAGTCCATCTGCTCAATCGCAATCCATTTGCGACCCAATTTATGCGCCACAGCAGCCGTAGTACCCGAACCTGAGAAAAAGTCGAGCACAAGATCTCCTTCATCCGTGGCGATCTCAATAATACGCTGTAAAAGTAGTTCTGGTTTTTTCCCATTCGGGAACAATACACCACCCTCTTTTGTTAAATTGTTCAGCGGAAAGCCATCCCAAAAGGTGCCAGCTTTTTCAAGCTTGAAGATATATTTCCCTCTTTTGACCGCAATATCACTCAACCAAGCAATTTGATCGCACTTGGCACCCTTGTAATAGACAGTCGTTACCTTATTTTTGTTTTTTCCAGATCTAGGCACATATTCAATGCTTAATAGCTCATGATCCCCGGTTACACCTTCCATCACGCGTGTTCTAATTGAGCTTTGAGCATTCGTGTCGCGCATAATCTTATCAAAGTACTTCAGATAGCATTCAGCTTCAGTCAGGTTTTCTTCTTCCATCACCTTTTTGATCGGCTCTAGAACCACACCTTTATGCGTATAAACCTCAATCGGCTCACCTGAACCATCTGTTAATGTCTTAATGTGCTCTTTGGTACCAACGCTTTTTAAGATACGCGTATACTTCCAGCTCTTTTTAAGCTGCTTCATGGTTTCTAGATATTCAAACAATTCTACTTCGTCATAGAAATCGTTGAACTTTTTAAAACCATTCTCACTATTCATATTTTTGGTGTAAATCAAAATATATTCGATATTTTTCTTCAGGCGCTTGTCTTCGCCACCACCAGAAGCACCAGACGTTTGTTTCATTTTTACTGAAACTTGGTTTAAGTAGTTTTCACGACCAAAGACTTCATCTGCTAAAACTTTTAGATATGCTTGTTCATTGTCATCACATTGAATGAAAACCAGGCCATCTTCTTTGAGCAAATCCTTTACGACTTCCAAGCGATTTTTAATAAATAATAACCAAGAAGAATGTGTAAATGTGTCGTTATATTTGAATCCATCGTTCTCAGTATTGTATGGATATATATACCTATATTTAATAAAAATTAAATAATTTATTGTTTTATAAATAAATATAAATATTAAAATTACATAAACAGAATATTACGTTAAATTAATAAAAGATCTATGGCTATTTTGACCGTAAATTTACACTGATAGTTTTCTAAAAACAGTAATAAATACAAATAGAATTTTCTCTCGAGATACTAGCAAGTGATTCGAGGTGAGAACATCTAAACATCTGACTAAAGTTCAGTGATTGACCTAAGCTATTCAATCATTTTAGTGTACTAACACTGCTTTGTTAAAAATGATGATTAGGTCGTATAAAGTTGTTTTTTTAAGCGGGCTATGCGGTTTCTAAACCCTTCTATACTACGTTCTAAACGTGCATAGCTTGCTGTATTTTTATCTTTGCGACATGTTTGGATATAGCTAAATTCTTTGAGTTCTGCCTCAAGTTCTTGAATTTTTAGTACCGTGGCAAGTTTTTTATCCCATTGAGCTAATAAATTGGCTTCTCTGTATTTGAAATAGTCTTCATCGATCATTGCCGTCCTTCTTTTGATTCGCTCATAAAATAGGCATATCAACCCAACCCTACGATAACATAAGCAATTAATTAATATTTCATTATATATGCCGGCAATAAACCATGACTAGCAATTAACTTCAAATAATTACATAACACGCCCTGTATGAGTTTGTAAAAAATTCACCATTAGCAAGTGAAATTCGTGGGTACAAGTTCGTTTTGATATTGGTGAAAAAATACAAGAACTTCTTTCCGTTGCCGAAGATCAATTTGAGCAATATAAATCAAAACGAACAACTATTTGGCGAAATAAACTGATCAATACTATGAAAGGTTTATTGAATGAATGCTTACCTCAAGCTCAATATTCAGCTATATCATCTACTGTTACCTTATCTGATGATATATTCAAAAATATAAAACAAGGTATGGAAGATGAAGGACTGTGGAATGAGGAATTAGAGCAAAAGCTTTTTTTTGCATCTCAAATACAGCTTTCATATTTGTAATCTATAAGGGAGATATTAAATTTCCCTTTTTATAGCTTACGATAGGCTTACATTGCACAAACTTCCTGAAAAGCCATTCATTGATATTTTATGTATAAGTTGCTGTTTTGTAATTACAATATTTTAAATTTAAGCTCACTTATGCCACATACCTTAATCAGTTTATAAATTATATGGAAGAGTTCCCCCTTACCGAATTTCCACCGCTGAAACAAACTTGTTATAAAATATCAAAAAACTTCACAGCCATGTTATCTAATCTCTCTTTCACTACCTCCCAATCAGGCATAACTTGATTCAATAGTTGGTAGAAACGCTCACTATGATTATGTTCAACCAAATGACAAAGTTCATGCAGAATCACATAATCAATGCAGATTGTAGGCGCTTTAACTAGATGAGGATTGAGCGTAAGTAAACCTGATGGGGAGCAGTTTCCCCACTGTGTTCGCATGGTCATCAAACGAATATCAGGGTAATTTTCAACCCATAAAGCTTGTTCTAGAATATGTTGCAAACGTGCTTCGAATATGACTTTTGCTCGGATTCTATACCATTCATTTAAATAAGATTTAATACTTTCAAGACCCATATCCAAGGTGTTTACTTCCAATCTTCCTCTTAGAAGTTTTACACCTTTTGGCTTGGTATCATCATGAATCACTTTCAATTGATATTGTTTACCTAAATAAAAGTGGCTTTCACCACTTTTATATTTGCGAGGCGTGATAAATCTACTTTGTTCACGGAACTCTCGTAATTGTTTATAGATCCAACGACTACGCTGCTTTACCGCTTCAATAATTGTTTGATCATCTGTATTTAACGGTGTTGATACAACCACCCGACAATCAGCATAGACTTTAATCAGTATCTTTTGAGTACGACTAGGACTTTCAAGCACCTCAAAATCAATAATTTCATCACCATAAACAATGCTTAACTTTCTCTCTGGCAGCGTATTCATCCTAGAGCCCATTTAAACCAACCCGAGTAATTTGTACGATCATTTCTACAATTTTTTTTGCTTGATCCATACCACTCCCAATGGATTTACATTCACGGAACATCTGAGGTAATAATTTTTTACGGATATCCGCTTCAATATTTTGCGGATTGATGGAGTTTTCAGCCACAGAGCTCATCACAGAACGATCAACCTCGAAAGCGAGTTCAATCCACTTATCTTGATTCTGTTGATTTGTTATCGAGAATGCTTCAGGTAATAGCTTCTTAAAGACCCCGTAATAAGCTTGAGCATGCTTATTACCACTGAACACATCGGGAATTTCATCTAAACGACGAGCTTCAACTTGTTCTTCAAACTCTCTAAACAACATGTGTTGCTTCAATGGGTGATCAAACTCTTTCTCTGCTTCTTCAATGACTTGACGTAACAGCTTAGAGAAAGCCTCCTGAGCATAAGGATCATCACGCAATTGTTGCTCAATCATCTTAGTTACACGAGTTTTAATGATATCCGTTTCATTACGTGTTTTCTCTTCACTCCAATCTTCAGGCTGAGCTATTTTACCCATCTTGCCAACTTCATAAACCCCATCAGGGTCCTTAACTTCAATGCCCACAACATGCTTATCAATCAGTTTTTTGACTTGCTCTGCATACTGATCGTAGTCAACAGTCTCCCCAGCATCTCGTTTCACAATTTGACGCAAGCTTGTAAATAGTTTGACTGTTTCTTTGTAGTGCTGACGATCTGCATCAGAAAAGCTTTTATCTTCAAAGAAGGTTGCTGACTGCAACGCAACTTTTAAACAACTTGCAAACTCTGTAAGTGCTTCATAAAAATCATCACGAACTTTTAAGTGAATATCGACTAACTCACCCTTACGTTCTTCAATACGAGGAACTAAAACTTGGCGTAACTGCTCTGGATCATTTTTATTTTTAACATCAGCAAAAATTGCCCAAAGTGCTTTATACAAACGAGGTAATCGTTTGTATTCAGAACTCATTTGAGTATATAAGCCTGTAAGATCGTTAATATCATAACCACCTTGGGTACGAGCAGCGAGATCTTGGTAATCAAGAATTGTGGCATCCAATTCTTTTAAAATACCGCGATAATCAATTAATAAACCAAACTTTTTCAATGGGTGAAGTCTGTTTACACGCGCAATTGCTTGAATTAAATTGTGCTGTTTTAAATTTTTATCAATATAAAGAACAGCATTTTTAGGTTCATCAAAACCTGTTAAGAGCTTATCCACCACTATCAGCAATTTAAGCGAATCATCTTTTTCAAAACGCTCAATTACTTGTTTGGTATAAGTTTGCTCATCCTGAGTGCCGACATTGTCTTTCCACCATTGGGTCACTTCAGGGGTAGTCGATTCATCAACATCAGTATTTCCTTCACGACTATCAGGTGGGCTCATCACCACAGCAGACTCAAACAAGCCTGCTTCATCCAAGTACTTTTTATACTTAATCGCTGAAGCCTTGCTATCGCAAGCAAGCTGTCCTTTTAAACCATCATCAATATTTTTCACAAAGTGATTGGCAATATCTAACGCAATCAGGCGAATACGATCATCCGCAGTATAAATTTCACCTTTTCTCGCAAATTTACGTTTTAAATCTGCTTTTTGCTGATCATTTAAACCTTCTGTTATCCGTTCAAACCACGTATCAATCGCTCGTTCATTGACATCTAAATCAGGAATTCGTTCTTCATAGAGCAAAGGCGTTACGGTTTTATCTTCTACGGCTCTTTGCATTGTATAAGCATGAACAATAGGTCCAAACTTGTTAACGGTCTTTTCATCTTTAAGCAATGGTGTACCTGTAAATGCCACGAATGCCGCATTTGGCAGTGCGAGTTTCATACGTACATGGTTTTCACCACCTTGGCTTCGATGCCCTTCATCAATCAGGACAATGAAGTCTGAACTTGTGTTAACACATTCAGGAAGCTTGGTTGCAGAATTAAACTTCTGAATCAAAGAGAACATGATTCGTTCTGTACCCTTACCAATTTGTTCAGCCAAGCGTTTGCCTGAAGTCGCCATGGCATTTTGCTTGTCTTTTTTTCCTGCCAGTTCACCACCTGATACAAAGGTTTTACTCAGTTGATCTTCTAAATCGACACGGTCAGTGACAACCAAAATACGGCATTTTTTTAAAGTTTCATGTAAGATCATGGCTTTACTGAGAAAGACCATAGTAAAAGATTTACCTGAGCCTGTTGTATGCCAAATCACACCACCTTCACGACCACCTTTGCTGTTCTTCGTACTAATACGCTCAATAAGTCGTTTGATACCAAAGATTTGCTGATAACGAGCAACAATTTTTCCTGCTTTCTTATCGAAAAGCGTATATAGGCGAACCATTTCAAGTAGGCGTTCAGGCTTTAATAGACTAATCAGCAGTTGATCTTGACCTGTAACAGCTAAGTCTCCACCTGCAATTAGGTTTTCATACCAATTTAAGTCATCAACTGGACGATAAGAAAATAGGCTCTGTTTTTGAGAAGCACTTAATTTCTTATTTTTAAGCGCATACATTTCTGCATCAGAAATATCTTCTTCTCGCCATGCAGCCCAAAATTTTGCAGGGGTATTACATGTGCCGTAACGACCTTCATGCCCATTTATAGAGAGTATCAGTTGGCTATATGCAAACAGATGTGGAATTTCATCAGGTCGCTGATTACGAAGTGTCTGAGAAATACCTTCATTAATTGTTGGACCTTTCTTTGCCTGACTGTCAGGGCGTTTTGCTTCAATCACAACTAAAGGAATACCATTTACAAAGCAAATGATATCGGGTCTACGTGTATCTACTCCACCTGAACGTGTTACAGCAAATTCTTCTGTATATGAAAAGTCATTATTATGGATGTTATGCCAATCAATCAATGGAATCGTTGGGCTGACCTTCTTTCCATTTACAAATTCAGTTACAGGAATACCGTAGAACAAATGGTTATAGATTTTTTCATTGGCTGTAAGTAACCCTTCATTCAAAGCAGGACTACAAATTTCTGATATCAAATTATCTACTGATTTTGCTGAAATTGGATATTCCTGACCCGCAAATGTAAAGCTGCGTTTTGCCAATTCAGCACGTAAAATTTGCCGTAGAACAACTTGGTCTTGTTTAGCATCACGAGCAGCCAGCGCCTGCGATGGCGGGAGGAATGACCAGCCCAAATTACACAGCAAAGTCAGAGCTGGCAGCTTGGCGCTGTATTCTTCTTGGAATTTAGGATTATACAGCGTCATGACTTATCCTTATTTGACCATTGCAGTAATTCAGCAATATCTTGCTCACCCTGCTTTTCTCTCAATTCCCTTTGCTGAACACTATAAACATCAAACTCAATATAAGCTTTTTCATTTGCCTGCTGTCTGCTAATACTGCCATGATTTGCCAACACGTTACGATCATTAAACTGCAAAAATTGATCTAGCTTTTGCTGCCAATCTTTCAAGAATATTTGTTTGCGTCTTTTTGCCTGATCTTCGGCAAAGTCTAGCCACATAGTAACGATACGGTTGAGTTCTTCGATTTCAGTTTTTTCTAAATAGTTTTTAGCGACAGTAACGTCATTTTTTTTAATTTTTTTACCTTTAAAATTACTTAGCCCCATGTGAATTTTCTTAGCATCTGCTCGACGATAAATAACTTCAGCAGCGGTTTGGCCAGTACAAACAAAATGCAGTTTATTTTGAATGACTTGAAAAAATTGTGTGGTTTCTTTAAATGATGGTTGATAGTCGGCAGCCAATGCAAAAATTTCCCGAACGCGCAGATAAACGCGTCGCTCACTTGCCCGTATATCTCGGATACGTTCTAGTAATTCATCAAAGTGGTCAGGTGCTGGGACTGTTCCCACAGGTGGATTTTTTAATCGTTCATCATCTATTGCAAAACCTTTTTGCAAATACTCCCCAATGGTACGCGTTGCCCATTGGCGAAATTGTGTGCCACGTGTTGAGCGCACTCGATAGCCAATCGCAATAATCATTGCTAAGGCATAAAATTGCATTTGATATTTTTTACCATCACTGGCAGTTGTCAACTGAAAGTTGACAACTGCTTCGGGCAATAATTCGCCTTCGTCCAAAATAGCCTTTATATGTTTACTAATATTTTGCTTAGTGGTTTGATAAAGCTCAGCTATTTCTAATTGTGTAAGCCACAATTGTCCACCTAACTCACGCAGTACAAATTGAGATTGTCCGTCATCGGTGGTGTAAAGGATAAGATCATTTCCCATGCTTGGCTTCTTGTATATCATCAGGTTTCAACATAGAAATTACATAATTAACCCAAAGCTCCTCTCCAATACATCGTGTATTACTATTAACTGGCACAACCACAACTGATTTACTATAACTGTTAGAAATTCTCAGTTTTTTTCGTAAATCACGTTGTTGTTGCTCAGCCGAACCATCTACATCTCGACTAATTACAAAAAGTTTTTTCCCGTAACTTTCAATTAGCTCACGAAACAATCCATTGATATGGCTGTCATCTTTATTAAAACCAAACCCTACAACCACGATAGCATCTGAATCGTTGTAAGCATCAAATAGCTGTACATAACGCCTTGACATAGTCACAGAAGTTAAAGGTTTTAATCCACTCTGCGTCAAAATAAATGGTACATAGATTTGGGATTGATCCAATTCGTCCGTATTTTCACAAGTTACAACAGTATTTTTATATGGATTATAATAATCATGCACACAGCCATTAAGGTGAATCACCTCAGGAATTGACATCTTTTGTTGCTCAAAAATAGGAGCCAATAAACTATTATAATTTGCAGTGCCAATAGCTGAAAATTCATGATTATTAACAAAATCTGCTAAATCATGATAATAACCTTCTGATGAGATAGTAGATATATCAGGAGCTTGACTTTGAATATAATCTCGTGCAATTTTCAAAAATATAACCATCTTGGTAAACTTAGCCCAATCAGTTTCTGGAGAAAATAAATAACGAAAATGATCATCTATTAACTTCTGATAATCTAAAACTGTGGTAAATATACTCTCAAGCACATTTTGTGCAATTGCACAGAACAAACTTAGTCCAGTATCTGAGTCAGCAGTACCAAAACTTCGATTTTCTTCTAGAAGCAATTCAAGTGCCGTTGAACCAATACGATTGAACTCCAAACGAAACATACCTGAAATATCATCAAAAATTGGTAAATCATCTGGTGCTGTTTCAAACAATTCTTGGTTTAACTTGCAAACAAGATCTTGACCATGAGCCCCAACCAATAACTGTAAAAAAGCCGTAACATACCGTTTAAGATCATCGCTATTATCACTATTTTTCACAATATCAAGCATTGCTGAATAATAATTTGAGCCAAATAAATTCACATCTTTAGCCAATAATTCATTCAATTTAATAGCATGTGTATAAACACGGTCTCCAATGGAACTACCTACCACCTCCGAAAATTTCTGTTCTAGTAACTCTCTACTAATCCCTAGTGTAGACATTGCTGCATCACACTCAGAATCAAATTGATTTAATCGTCTAATAATTTCAGTTCGACGATATTCAATTGATGATTCAATCAAACACGTAAACTCACTTCGTCCAAACGCATGAATCCTTTTTTCCTTAAAGCCCTGCGGTAACCAATCTGTAGCATATGTTGACATAACATCAATGGTTTGCAACTGATGTCGGAAAGCGGTTCGAAATGGACTAGGGTCTTGTCTAAATAGATCAATAGCAAATTTCCCTCCACTTGGCAGCCCATAACTAATCTCTGCACCTGCACCAAAGAAAAAACCAAGTTTCATTTCAATTCTCCTAATTTCACCCGACGTTTACCTGTTAACAATTGCTGCATGAGTGCTTTTTTTTCTTGCTTTAAACAATTGAGTTTTTTCTGCAAAGTTTCAATTTCTTGATCGGCGAAAGAAAGGACTTTAGCAATTTTTCGTTGTTCTTGTATCTCAGGTAACTTAAGAACGAAACTACTAATAGCATCAAATCCAACAGAATCCCTAACAGAACCTTGAGTACTGTTATTGATTCGTTGCTTAGCTTCATTAGACTTCATCCAATAAAGGAAAAAATCACTATCTAAATTTTCAGATTTAATGCTAAAAACAACATACATCGGACTTAATAAACCATTTTCAAATTGATCTAGCCTTGCAAAAGACCCCACATTGATACGTGATGGGTTATAACCATACTGTCCTTGCCTAACTACCTTGTAATTCGAAACTTCGTCACTCGCAATACGCTTTGAAAACTGATTTTCAGGTAAAATGAATCCACTATGATTTGTCACACTTAGCACACGAGATATTGAATTATCTTTATTACGTTGCTTCTCTTCTTTCAAGAATATTCCTAGACGATGTTTTTCCCAAGAAATATTAAATCTTGATCTTGCCTCATCAAGCAAACGTTTCTTACCTGTGAGCAATTGTTGCATCAATGCTTTTTTCTGCTGTTGGCTATTTTCAAGCAGTTTTTCAGTAGCCGAAATCGCTTGGTCCCAAGTTGAAAGGATTTGGGCGATTGCCTTTTGTTCATCTAGAATTGGATGATAAATTTTTAACTTTTTAACTTCAGCAATATTAATACCTTTGACAGCTTGGCCGACTGTATTCAAAGTAATTTGTTGCTGAACATTAAATGATTGCAACGCATAAAATATATAAAGTGAATCATCATTTGATGAAACTCTAATTCTTGCCGTATCTTGCGTTATATTTGCACCATTTAATGAGTTAGGCACAATCGCAACACGTCCTGTAGTGCCGCGTATCGTCAATAAAATATCGCCTTCTTTTACTTCGGCTCGCTTATATTGTGCATGAATTTCAGGCGTAGTCTTGAGTAAATCATCTTCTAGAATTACGCCGCCTATAATATTCTTTACTTTAATTACAGGAATTCCACCTTCATAGTGATCACCCGGCTTCAAAATGCCATAACAAATAGGAGCATCATTACTAACAAAAGTATCTAAAGGCGTTATTTTATTAATTGACATAACCTAGCTCCTCTAAATACTTCGCCATTTGCACTTCAAGCTCAGCAAGTTGAGTCTTTAACTGCTCACGCTCAGCACGTACAGCAACCAAATCAATCTCAGCTTCCTCTTCAAAGGTATCCACATAACGAGGAATGTTCAGGTTGTAATCGTTGTCTTTGACTTGCTGCAAAGTCGCCAAATACGCATACTTATCTACACTTTCACGAGCTCGATAGGTTGCAATAATCTTGGCAATATTCTCTTCAGATAAGTTGTTTTGATTTTTACCTGACTTAAACTCACGGCTTGCATCAATAAACAAAACCGAATCATCAGACTTTTGCTTTTTGAAAATTAAAATCGCAGCAGGAATACCCGTACCGTAGAAGAGCTTTTCAGGTAAACCAATCACCGCATCTAACAAGTTTTCGTTTATCAACTTCTCACGAATCTTCCCTTCAGACGAACCACGGAATAACACACCATGTGGAACCACAACACCCATACGACCCGTAACAGGTTTTAGCGTTTCAATCATGTGTGAGATAAACGCATAATCACCTTTGGTCTTTGGTGGTAAACCACGACGGAAACGATCAAACTTATCATTTTCAGCTTGCTCATAACCCCACTTGTCTAATGAGAATGGTGGGTTTGCGGTCACGATATCAAACAGCATCAAGTCGCCATTTTTATCCAATAATTTTGGATTACGAATGGTATCTCCCCACTCAATTTTATGATTATCTTCACCATGCAAGAACATGTTCATCTTCGCCAATGACCAAGTTGAACCAATCGCTTCTTGCCCATAAAGTGCATATTCTTTGCTATCGTGATTCGCTACAACTTTACGACCACATTTCATTAATAGTGAGCCAGAACCACAGGCAGGGTCACAAATGCTGTCGCCTTTTTGTGGGTCAAGTAACTCTGCAATTAAGTCCGATACTTCAGGTGGTGTATAGAATTCACCTGCTTTTTGACCACCACTCGCGGCGAAATTTTTAATCAAAAACTCATAACCGTTGCCAATCACATCAAGTAAACCTACACGGCTTGGTTTCAGATCTAAATCCTTAGAAGCAAACACTTCAAGTAAGTCTTTCAGAATCGTATTCTTTTGTTTTTCTTCACCCAATTTATCGGTATTAAACGAGATATCTTGGAAAACGCTTTTGCCTACATCTTTGAGCTTTGTACCATTGGCTTCTTCAAGTGCATGCAAAGCCATATCAATACGTTCACCATTGCCGGGTTCAAAGCGACGCTCATGCAAGGTATAGAAATTTGATTCACGAGGCAGGACAAAACGCTCGCTTTTCATTAATTCTTCGATGAGCTCAGGTTCATCGCCATGTTCATTTTTATAATTATCGTAGTGATCTTGCCATACATCAGAGATGTACTTTAAGAATAACATCGTCAAAATATAGTCTTTGTAGGTATCTGCACTCACCGTGCCACGGAATACATCACATGCCGACCAAAGGGCTTTATTGACGGTATCTTGATTGATTTGAGTAACCATTATTTGTTTCCTTGGAGCAGTTGTTTAAACATGCCCATCATCATTTGTTCACGATTTTTAAGTAATTGTTGGGTCAAGATCTGCTCTTGCTCCCAAATACGGTTTAATTCGATTATGCGTTGCTGAATATCCAAGCTAGGGATTTCAACTTCAAACTGGTTGACTGTAGATACGCTAAGCATTGGCATCTTAGAGCCCTGACTTTCTTTCCGTAACTCGTATTGCACATGAGGTTGGTTTAAGTACCAGCATAAGTATTCAGGCACTACATTTTGATTTGGCATTATTATCAAAAACTGGCTACTCACAATTAAGGGTAATGCTTTTGATTGATCTTGATTGCCTACAAAATAATGTGCCTTGAGATACTCTCCACGACAGGGCAGCAACACAGACTCAGGCGACACGATTGCGTTATCTTTACCTTGCCAATCAATTTGCGGTAAAGCATCTGCAAAAAGCGTATAACTACATGTATCCGTTGCTATGTTACGAATGTCTTTGATCTGCAATACGTGGGCATTGCCAGACTCAACTTCCTCGATCTTTTCTCGAAATGTAAAGCCTGTACGAATCTCTGTAAGGTCGCTCAGTTTTAAGAATCTCTTTAACTTTGCCATAAATATTTACTCAGAAAGGGATTGAGCCATCCTTGGCTCACATATTTAAGAAGCTTTGCCTAAGTTTTCTTTAAGCCAAGTAGTAACATCTTTCATTCCCTTTGAATCAAGGTTGTACCAAGCTGCCTCATTTTGTAAGCGAGTCACTAATAAGCCATCATTACCATCCATGACTTTGAATAATTCCTCTGCAATTTGTGATGGTGTTTTTTCAGAGACAATTAACCAACATGACTCCAGTGGATGACACCAATTGCCTAGAGACCTAATTTTTTCATAAAGCTCATCATAGTTACGTTGTTTACGCAGGTCATAATTGATCTGATATACTTTCATTTGTTCTGAACTCCTAATATTTAGTCGTGTTAATGGTTTTGAACTCGATGACAGGCGGCCACCTGTCATCCTTATTTTTTGCAGTAGAACATCTATTCAAACCAGCTAAATAGCATATTATGTTGCTGATAGTACTATGTCAATTAAAATTACAGTAGATTATCTACGTTTTTTATTTAATTTATAACCTTTTGTTAAATAATTAATTTTCTAAAAGTTCGGTAATAAGTGTTGAGGATGAATCTTCAATATTTTTGCAATCTCATATAGTTTTTCGACAGTTAGATTTACTTCCCCACGCTCAATTCTTCCCATGTAGCTCCTATCTATAGAGCACTGTAGGGCCAAGAACTCTTGAGTCATGTTTAACTCTATTCTTTTATTACGGATTAATTTCCCAATTTTTATAGATAATTCTGACATGTTCGGCGTCAACTATCTTGGCCGGTTCGCGTCAATTATGATGGCCGGTTAGGTTTTCTCATTTTTCCTACTTCCAGCTTGTTTTAACTGATGTTGTTTTCGATAGCTTTCTCCTTCTAATTCTATAATTGTCGCGTGGTGGATCAGCCGATCTATGGCCGCTACCGTCATCATGCTGTCTGGGAAGATCTGATCCCATGCACTAAACGGGTGATTGGCTGTGATGATCAGGCTACCGCTTTCATATCGATGCGCGATAAATTCAAACAGTACCTGGGTTTCTGCATCGGTTTTTTTCACATAACCAATGTCATTTATCTGACCACCCGATATTTCAAAATAAACGGGAAGCCCACCGCTATCTACAGCGAGATGAATTTTTGTAGAACTCCCACCCCGACTTTTTCCTATCGCTTCATCTGAACTGCTTGCGGCTCCGCTACTGTCTTGATGCGCTTTGACAATACTTCCATCAATAAACAACCATTCTGGATCATTATCGGACGATATGCTTTGAAACCATTTTTGTAACACACCTTTCTTTGACCAAAGGTTAAAGCGCTTAAATACAGAGTTCCAACGACCGAATCTTTCAGGCAAATCTCGCCACTGAATGCCTGTGCGCATACGATAAAGTATGCCTTCCAGTGTATTTCGGTGTTCATATTTATTGTAAACACGCCCTGTCTCTTTAAGTATTTGCTTTAGGGCTTCCTAGGCGTTATCTGTTAGCATTGTCCTTGGCATAGCAACGTCCGTTCTCGGTGGTATTTTTGATTTTTGGCGAAACCATTATACCTTGTTGCTATGCCGTTCATTTTTCACTCAAAGATCAACAGCCTCTAGTAAGGCACGTACTTGAAGCACTTAAAAGATAAAAATAAAGGCTCTCTAATGTGTTTAGGAGCCATCTAACTTATAGTTGTTTCGGGTGAGGCTTATTTGTTTTTGTGCTCCAGTGCTGTAAGTGATGTACCTACGATAAATATAGACACGACAAACAAGCCTAAATCTTTTAGCAAAAACTGGCCAGGAACCACAGAGATCGCAGGAAACCCAAGAGATGCCTCAAAAACACCGGGTGTAGTCAGCATGAACGACAATGTCGTAAAAAAGAGTCCGGTTGAAAGTACACCGCCCAAGATTGCGAGCTTAGGGGAGAAAACTCGTGCAGCGATTAACAGGCCAACTGAAATTTCAAGCACACCCAGAAAATTTGAGAATCCTTGAATGCTGAGGAAGCTATACATCCACGAAAGCAGAGGGCTATTACTAACAAAACCATGTATACCGTTTGCTTCGTAGCTAGTGAATTTCATGCCACCAAACCACAAATATATTATCGTCATGGCAACGTAGATGCCACCTATACCAAACTTAGTGATTTTTGCACCGAGATTATTACTAAGGGTATTGGTAGTCTGGACACCATTTTCAATTTCGGGAATAGTCATCTTATATCTCCAATTATTTTTAGCCATGTGGACTCACTCTATGTAGCCCACTAAAATGATATGACTCTTGAGAAAAACTATATGTTTACTCGAGTCGAACCTAACTTAGGTAATTGCTGTAGTTGAGCACCAATGGATTAGACATCAATGCCTAGTGGTTGAACGGCCGGGAAGTCGACCTCGGTCTGTGTCACTTCGTTAACGTAGTTAGTGAAAGTGTTCAGGGCAACAGCCAACAGAATATCCACTACATGTGCATCACTGTAGCCAGCGTTCAGCACCGCTTGGACCTGGTCATTGCTGACTTGCCCGCGCTGGCGGACTACGGCGGCAGCAAAACGCACGGCTGCGTCGGCCTTAGGGTCATTTGATGCACCGCTGCGGTTGGCAGTGAGTTCAGCATCATCAAGCTTGGCCACCTTACGGCCTAGGAAGGAATGGGCAGCAAGGCAATAATCGCAGCCGTTGATCTCAGCGACGGCTAGGGCAATACGCTCAAGAGTCGCTGTACCCAAGCCGCCCTGTGCTGATGCTGCGCTCAATTGCAGGTAGCCAGTCAGCGCAGCAGGGCTGTTGGCAACGACGCGGAACATGTTAGGAACGCGGCCCAGTTGTTTTTCCACAGCCTTGAGTGAGGTATGGGTAGCAGTAGGCGCGGCGTCGATTGTGGTAGGGGTGTTCAAACGTGACATAAATTTCTCCTAGTGATTTGAAAGACAGCACGCTGTATTGGCGTGGAATAAATTGTATTTAAGAAGGTTCTGCTTGATAATCCGTTGCTATCAGACAGCTCATCTTCACGTCTTGCGCAGTCGCCATTTCAGTGCCACTACACACCTTCGTTGACGTCACGCCGTCCTGATTTCTAAGGAGGTCTTCGAGACTCCAAAAACACCCTCCGGCAACGATCACATTATTTATTTTTCATAAAGCCTCCTTGGTTTTTATCTATTTACTAATGGAACTGAATTTACAGCATGTAAAATAGATATAACATGCTCAATAGTTCGTATAATGTGACTTATTAGACAGTTTACGTAGGGGCTATGTATGGATGCAGACTTTGGATATCAGATTAAAAGAGTTGTGAAATTAAGGGTTCACGAAAAACTGCAAATATAGGGCAAATCAGATTGTCTATACCCATAATTTAGAGCGCCCGAGCATCAGGAACTCACTGAAAGCAGACGTTTCTGAAAATAAACAAGGCACAGCGCTTGAAAATTTCGAGACATCAACGTTTTGCCAAAAGGCTAAAAATGCGTGCACTACTCATTTCGCATTTAAAGAGAGCATCGGTTATTAGGCAATAACGATGTGGCCAAAATTTGTCGACCACTACACTATCTCGTAAACGAGTTTGATAGACGTCAACTAGTACGTATTTTTAGTGTAAGGTCATATTAATGCACGATGCTAAACTCTGCTGTGAGCTAGGTAGGATGTATAAATACCATAAATATTTCAATGCTTTACTTTTTAAAGCTCAAGTGAGTTACTCAGTTCCGACTGTTGGTGGCAGATTTGGAATCTCGCGATTTGTCTTAAATGTCAGCCAAGCAAGTCTCTCGCTAATAAAGTGTTGACTATCCCTGACAAAGTAACAATTTCTTGCCATAATCAGACTTAAGCACTTTACTTAGAGTGTATGTGCGCCGCTTAATGCATCAATGCTGCTAATTCCCTGATTGACATCAATCACTTTGTTTCCTGTTTGATACTCTGAGATAAACAAGATCGAATGATGCAAAAGGGGACTATTTAAATACTGAGGGAACAAATGGCAGTAGATTTGAGCATAGAAACCGCTCTGCTCCTAGAGCGCTGGCAAGGCATTGTAAACTCGATGGCTCAAGTCGCGGAAGTGCCTTGTGTGCTGATTAATCGATTAGATAAAAACGAAATTTGTCAGGCTGTTGGCAGTGTGTCAGTACCAACTTTTTATTGCGGTGAACCTGTTCCATTGGCACTTAACACTTATTGTTCCCAAGTCATTTCCAGTAACCAGCCATTACTAGTTGAAAATGCAATCGGTACCCGATATGAAAACAATAACCCAACATTTGCAGCAGGCTTTAGTTATTACTATGGCCTGCCATTGCTTTGGCCTAGCGGAAAAACTTTCGGTACTTTGTGTATGTTGGACTTTTCAAGCCCAGATCGGGCATCACAACACTGTTCCTTACTCACACTTTTTAAGCAGGCCATTGAATACGATTTACAGATGCTTCAACAACAGCAAGATCTGCTAAAGCGTGAGCAACAAGCAGACAAAAAATTTATACAACTATTCAATGAGATGTCAAATAGGATAAGACCGGTAACTAATAATAAGTTGCTTCAATCTGAGTTGTTTGTACTTTTGACAAGCCAATACCAATACTGGCATCAGGAACTGGATAAGCAGCTTAATCAAACCGTCCTGACTGATGAAAACTCCATTCATATAGCGGCACTGGTTCGAATTTGGTCAAATTTGTTGGCGATTGCCCATGAAACAGAATGGTTGAGAGCTACGGCAGTTCTAGAACCTTATAGTTGTGATGCTGTTGCGTCACTGGTCAATGCAACTCCATTATTAGAACAAGCAGTGTATAAAACAGCGCTGACCCTTGGTGCTGATCTCGTTTTGAGGAGTCATTTGCCTAATCCACTGTTACTAAGTGGGAAACCAGAGTTATGGTCTCTGATAGGACTAGCTATCACGAGCTTTTTAGTTGTTGGCGCCAGCGGTACAAGTATAACTATTTTTGTCAGTAACCGATTAAAAGGTAAGTACAGAGTTTTGGAATGGTCCCTTCTTGTAAAAGGCCAGACGATGCCGCTGCGTTTTACCCGCGATAATCAAGCGCTTTATGGTTTTGCAACAGTATGTGCCGAGTTAGCGGGTGCTGTTCTTGAATCTGGTGAGTGGCAATTAACTGAGAGTCTTCAGCAACAGAGTCGTTATCTCAACTCAAATCGTGATCACGTTGACGACATTGAAAGCAGGAATGCTTCAAGAACTGCTAATGGCATAACCAGGCTTATCTGCTTATCGATACCGGTGATGGGAGACGATTTATAAACACTCAGCGATGATCAGCGAAGTTGTGTTTTAGTTTTCTTGTTGGCACTACATCCGGTATGGCGGCCTTTAATCTGAGAGTGACACTTGGGATAACTGAAAAACTGGCTGTGATTCTGCTGAACGGAGCTTGGTGCTAAGCATGTTGGCGTCATTCAAAGCAAGGTCAACACTGCTATTAACGTTTACGATTATCTGACGGACGTGCTGCTGCGCGTCAACCAACATCCAGTAAGCAAGGTACATGAACTAATGCCGAAGTTACGGAAAGCTCAGTTCGAAAGCGCATTACAGCGTTCAGCTCTATTTAGCAATCCCGATGCTTCGGTAAAATAAGCCACGGAAAATGCTCCGGAGGCCGCATGCACACTAAATAGATGACGTTAGACGAAGAGTTGGATTTAAACGAGCAAATTATAGAGCCTGCGACCGGAAAAGCCAAAAGTTTATAAATACAGCTAAAACTCAAATCAAGCAGGCGAATATTGTACAAAACAATACCATTGCTACAGAGATAACTTCAAGTCTGACAGATCTATGCTAGAGTTAAATCAACGATTTAATTCATTTTTCTATGCAGGATCTTTGAAAAATGCAGTAGAAAAACGGAGAAGTACATGACCTTTAGTTTAGCTCAAACAGCTAGTGCAGAAACCACACTAAAAGCACCTGCTGAAGCAGATCAGAACCTGCGGGATATCACTGAACTGGCGTGTTATATCTGTGATGCACCAGTGGCTATGGTGACGCGAACCGATGACACAAAGCTGAATCTAATTGCAAAAGTTGGTATTTCGCGTACCTCTGTATTAATTAAAGAGTCCTTTTGCGTGTATGCAATGGAAACACCTGATGCGGTAATGGTGGTCCCTGACGCTACTTTAGATCACAGATTCAGTACCAATGCTATGGTGATTTCAGGACCTGGCTACCGATTTTATGCTGGCTCGCCGCTGATTGATCCCGAAGGTGCAGTGATTGGTACTATTTGTGTCTATGATCATGTTCCTAAGCAGCTGAACCAGCGGCAGATAAGCTCTTTGCAGGCTCTGTCCAGACAAGTGATCGCCATACTGGAGCTGAAAAAAGTCGGCGAACAATTACATAATACCAGCATGACGGATGCGCTGACAGGGGTGAACAACAGAAGAGCTTTTGACCTCAAGTTTGAAGCTGAATTTGCTCGCTGGCAAAGAACAGGACAATCTTTTGTACTGGCATTGATTGATATTGATCACTTTAAGAGTTTTAACGACAGCTATGGTCATGCCGCAGGAGATGAGGCACTGAGTCAAGTCGCGGCTCTGTTTCAGCGCCATAGCAGGAACTATGACTTTTTCGCCCGTTATGGTGGTGAAGAGTTTGTGCTGATCCTGCCAGGCACAGACACAGCGTCCGCAAATAAAACACTGGAAAAGTTAAGGCTGGTAGTGGCTAACCATGAGTGGTTATTACGACAATTAACGGTCAGCATAGGTTTGGCCAGCGCTGATTTATTTGACGACAAAAAGCAGTTGCTCGAAGTCGCCGATCAGATGTTATACAAAGCTAAAACCCAAGGCCGCAATCAAACCAGTGTGTTCGCCACACTGTAAGAGATCTGTTCATGCTGCGCTGATCTCAAGACCTCATAAAAACTGAGGTCTTGCTTCGGTCGATAAGCTGGTCTGATATTGGCATTATTTATTCCTTTCAAATACATGGGTAATGCGACTTACACAGATTTTTTATGCTCTCTTGGACTCCATGTGAAGGAGATCGTCACATTCTTTACATATAGAAAATAGAGTTCTTTAGCCAGCTGCAATTTCAGATTAACCGATTCGGTAAGCTTTCTGCATTTCCGGAGACAACTTTTTTAGCCAGCTTGAGAGACTGAAGCCTTTTCTATCGGTACTATTTAATTTAGTAAAATACAGATGTTCATCCCAGCGAGGACCGAAATCTACTTCTGCAAGACTTACAAGCTGTTTGTTTCTGCGAAGACGATGCTTTTGATGGTAATCTTCGGCGGGCCAAAAATAACCATTTTGTTCTCCGGCCTCAATCACCTCGGGAGATTTCTCCTTTCCAATCGCTTGAATCAGTTCTTCAGCTACTTGTTTTTGCTCCAGATCAAAAACAAAAAGTATCTGGCGATACTGGCCCTGCTTTCTACCATGAACAGACCATGATTCAAAACTTCCAAGAAGTTCCCTGTAGCTGATTTGGTCTTTATCGTAGATCACTCTGACGACTTCGGCGTGTCCGTTGATGTTGCGGTAACTCGGATCCAGAGTTGATGCTCCAGCGTAGCCAACACGTGTTTGCACTACTCCCTGCGTCCCTCCAAAATTAGAATCCGGTCCCCAAAAGCAACCCATGCCGAAAACCGTTTGACTAAGCTTCCCGATTTTCAATGCTTCTTCGATTGCTTCAGGGGTTGCAAATTCATAGCTTTCAACACCGTCTTCTTTATTCATTTTTAGATCCGACATATTTTTCTCCTAACTTTCAAGAATTGTAGCCACTCCCATTCCTCCCGCCGTGCAAACGACGATAAGGCCACGTTTTCCAGGACCAGCTGAGTGCAGTATCTTTGCTAAAACTCCGACGATCTTAGCGCCAGTAGCCGCAAACGGATGCCCAAGGGCAATGCTACTTCCACGGACATTTAGCTTCGAGCGGTCAATTTTTCCGAGAGGCTCTGATCGTCCCAAACGTGTTTTGCAGTATTCAGCAGACTCCCACGCCTTCATCGTGCAGAGCACTTGTCCAGCGAACGCCTCGTGAATTTCGTAAAAATCAAAATCCTGAAGCTTTAAGCCGTTTCGCTTCAATAATTCACTGACCGCCACAGTTGGGGCCATAAGCAAACCTTCGCCAGCGACATAATCCACGGCGGAAGTATGAGAATCCACAATCTTAGCCAACAGGGGCCAATTATTCTTTTTTGCCTCTTCTTCTGATGCTAAAAGAACGGTGGATGAGCCATCTGTGAGCGAGCTTGAATTTCCCGCCGTCAAAGTCCCTTTTTCTGATTTATCAAAAACAGGTTTTAACTTCGACAATTTTTCCAAAGTTGTATCAGCACGCAAAATTCCATCGGTCTTATTTCCTTGGAATGGAAAGACGAGATCATCATAAAACCCATCTTTATATGCTTGAGCTGCATTTCTGTGACTTGCCAGCGCTAACTCATCTTGCTCTTGGCGAGAAATATTCCACTCTTTAACCATGAGTTCGCAATGCTCACCCATTGATTTTCCGGTGCGTGGCTCAACCACTGCGGGCAACACTGGCTTTAGATCGCTAGGTTTAATTCCTAAAATGATTTTTACTTTCTCACCAAGCGTTCTGGCAGAATTCAACGCAATCAATTTTCTTGCGAAAGTTCGACTAACCATAATGGGCAAATCGCTGTTGCTATCAACACCGCCCGCAATGCCACTTTCAATTTGGTGGCTAGAAATTTTGTGAGCAATCTGAATCGTATTTTCCAAGCTCGTTCCGCAAGCACGTTGCACGTTATATGCCGGAGTGTTTGGATGCAAACCGGAGGATTGAACGACTTCACGAGCCAAATTCCAGTTAGCCGAGCTGTGCATGACAGCTCCTAAGGCTACATCGCCCACAGTTTTTCCTTCCAAGTTATATCTATCAACTAAACTCTTTAGGCTCGCCGTCATTAGTTCTTCACTTGAGACGTCTCGATATGCGGTCATAGATTTCATAAATGGAATCCGAGCTCCACCTACGATATAAACGTTTCTCGTTTTCATAATTTCACCTCCGGCTTTGTGTGCCGTTCAAAAACTTCTCCGACCTTCACGTCGTACGATTCAAAAATGTAGTCTTTGCCAAGCATCTTGGCTTTTTTGTGTTCGGGATGCTTATCCCAAGCATCGAAAGCTTCTCTGGTAAGGAACTCGACAATTAGAACATCTTCACCGTTAGGAGAAGAAAACCGCTCATGGCTTCCGTAACCAGGAATGGCTTCGACAAGCGCGGACATCTCGGCGTATCTTCTTTCAAACTCCCCACCGTGCTCCTTGGCAACACGACTGCGGACAACTGCTATAATCATTGATCTGACTCCTTACTAAGCTAATTACAATCCTCAAAAAAAAGATCTCGTTATTTCATCGAAGCTTCCAACCACTTGTCGAGATCCTTGAACTTGGGGTTTCTCAGCTTCTTTGTCCCAACCAGTATTGTCGGGAAATTTAACTTTCCAGTAGTATAAAGGGATCGCAGTTCATCAGCTGCCGCGTCGTCTTCGTGAACATCTAAAAAATCAAACTCGATTCCTTTTTCTTTCAAGTACGACTGGTAAATCTTGGTTTTATGGCAGTCTTTATGACCGAACAGCTTAATCAACACGAACGGCTCCTTTTTTCAAAAGGTTCACTTTCATAAACCCCCTCGATTTAAAAATTATTCTACAAACTTCAATGACTCCGAGTTGATGCAGAATCGAGCCCCAGAGGGCTCAGGACCATCTGGAAAAACGTGCCCTAAGTGGGCTTCGCACACATTGCATAGCACTTCGATTCTTCGTCCGTAAGTCGTGTCCAGTTCATATTGAATTACGTTGTCGGCGACGGGCTCAGAAAAACTCGGCCAACCTGTTCCCGAATCAAACTTAACGTTCGAATCAAACAGTTCAGTGTCGCAGCCCGCGCAGGCATACCGTCCTGCCTCATAAAATGAACAGAGTTCCCCAGTGTGAGGGCGCTCGGTGCCTTTCTTCCGCATGACATTAAATTGAGCGGGCGTCAGAATTTTTTTCCACTCTTCCTCGCTCTTTTCTACTTTTCTAGGAGGAGCGGGAGTGCCGTTATCGAGATAGTTGTTAATGCTTTCCCAGTTGAACATAAATTTGCTCCTTTATTTTTGGGTTTGTTCTTTAGCTATCAATCCACGCGAAGAAGTCAGTCGCGCTACCAATGAATTTTCCATCCACAAAAACTTGCGGAACAGTTTGAAGGTTGGTTTTTTTCTTCAACTCATCATAAGTCTTGGGATCGTCATCCACGCGAATTTGTTTAAAATCAACTTTTTCAGAAGTTAAGTACTCCTTCACGCGTTTACTAAACGGACAATGGTCTTTTGTGTAGATGACAACGTTCTTAAGTTCTTTCATTTTTTCCTCTTTCGTTTGATTCATGGTTTAATCTCTCTCAAAATGGCACGTGTACCCGTGGGGATTCTTCTTCAAATAGTTTTGGTGATACTCCTCAGCGTCATAAAACTCTTTTTCCAAGGCTACCGTCGTGACCACGGGATTCTCGAAGCGACCGATCTCATTGACCTCATCAATCACGTTTTCGATAATCGCTTTCTGTGCATCGTCACGATAGAACGCTGCCGAGCGATACGAAGTGCCAACATCATTTCCTTGGCGATTCTTCGTAGTCGGATCATGGATTTTGAAAAAGTAATGTAGAATCTCTTCGAGAGATATTTCGTCTTGGTCGTATTCCACGCGAACCGCTTCGGCGTGCCCCGTTTTCCCTGTTATAATATCGGCGTAGGTAGGATCATCAAAATCTCCGCCAGAGTAGCCCACCTTCGTTGACGTCACACCGTCCAGACTCCTAAGGAGGTCTTCGAGACCCCAAAAACACCCTCCGGCAACGATCACATAATCTAGTTTCATAAAGCCTCCTTAGTTTTCATCCACTTACTGATTAGACAGAGGTGGTCCCACTTGTTTGAACAACTAAAAGCGTATTTATAAGTGATATTCCGCTCTAGTTAAGCCACCTTGTTTTGTTGGGGTAGCTGATCATAGTAAAACTCATTTGGTGTCAATTTGTCTAGACTCGAATGAGGTCGTTTCAGATTATAAAACTCAAAATATGCACTCAATTGCTTTTTCGCATCTGTGACACTGCTATAAGCTTTGAGATACACCTCTTCATATTTAACGCTCCGCCATAATCTTTCAACCATCACATTATCAATCCATCGACCTTTACCATCCATACTGATTTGAATGCCATTTGATTTCAATACATCAATAAATGCATCACTGGTGAACTGACTGCCTTGGTCTGTATTAAATATTTCAGGTGATCCATATTTTTCAATTGCTTCATTTAAAGCCGAAATACAAAAATCCACATCCATACTAATCGATACCCTATGCGCAAGTACCTTGCGGCTATGCCAATCAATCACAGCACATAAATAAACAAAGCCTTTTGCCATAGGGATATACGTTATATCCGTACACCACACTTGATTACTGCGCAGAATAGCCAACCCTTTGAGCAGATATGGATATTTACGGTGAGCTTGATTAGCCTGGCTTAAATTTGGTTTGCAATATAACGCCTGAATACCCATTTTCTTCATTAAAGTACGTGTATGACGTCGTCCTATATGATGCCCTTGACGATTCAACAAATCACGCATCATACGACTGCCTGCAAAAGGATATTGCATATGTAATTCATCAATACATCGCATCAGTTTCAGATCTGATGAGCTAACAGGTTTTGGGCGATAATAATAACAACCACGAGAGACTTTCAGTAACTTAGCCTGTTTAGATACTGAAATCTGAAGTGAGTGATCGATTAACTTTTGTGGTTGAAGCGGCCCAGTTTCTTCAACACACCTTCTAAAAAATCAATTTCTAATGCCTGCTCACCGATTTTTGCATGTAACTTTTTAAGATCAATGGGGGGTTCTGATGGAGCTTTTGATTGATCGAAAGCTTGCGAGGAAGCTGAGATCAATTGATTTTTCCAGTCAATAATTTGGTTTTGATGAACATCAAACTCAGAACTCAATTCAGCAAGTGTTTTTTCTGCTTTGATCGCAGCAAGTGCTACCTTAGCTTTAAAGTCGTTTGAATGATTTCTTCTTGGTCTACGTGCCATAAAATACTCCATATATTGATGTTTATAACATCATTTGAGGAGCAGAATATCACTTATAGGAGTTGTTCAAATTTCCGGATCCATCTCTAGACTGACTTTACAGCATGTAAAATAGATATAATATGTTCAATAGTTCGTATAACATGACCTATTGGACAGTTTACGTAGGAGCTATATATGGATGTTCTCAGTGAAATTTTAGATAAGGTAGAGCTTACTAGCAGCTACTGGTATAGAACCTCATTTGCGGGAGACTGGGGCATCAGCCTCCCGCAGGAAGAGAATCTAGCGAGATTTCACATCGTGACTCATGGCGAGTTTTGGTATGAGGTGCCAAAACTTAAACTTAAAGCATTGGCGGAGCAGGGCGATATTTTGATCTTTTTCAAAGGGATGGAGCACACCATGGCCAGTGCACCAAAAATCAAGGCCGAGCCTGCGGCCGAATTTAGAGCTAAAGCCAACCTCACCGAAGCTCAAGTTTTGGAATACGGTGATCAGAGCAAGCTCAAAGCCAACGTCGTTTGCGGACATTTTTGTTTTAATGGCGGACCCGATCATCCATTCTTAAATTCGCTGCCAAATGTCGTGCATATCAAGAGTGCTGATAACTCCCACTCGCCTTGGCTTGCCATGCTTTTAAGTATTATAGAGCAGGAAGCAAAATCAGGGCTTCCTGGAAGCAACACGTTAGTCAGAAAGCTGACCGAAATTATCTTCGTGCAAGCGTTAAGAATCCACATGTACAAATCCAATAAAAATGCTGGATTCTTCAAACTGATCGAAAATCCGCAACTCAGCAAAACCTTGGAAGCTATTCATCATAGTCTCGATAAAAAATGGGGTCTTGACGATCTCGCCGGGATTGCGGGGATGTCGCGTACGAACTACAGCGTCAAATTTAAGGAGCTGTCAGGCATGACACCTCTTGATTATTTAACCTATTGTCGGCTTGAAAAAGCAAAGCAGCTGCTTAAAGAATCCGGTAAGTCTGTTCCCGAAGTGAGTGAAGCCATTGGGTATCCGGCACATGAACACTTTCAAAAGTTGTTTAAGAAAAAAATTGGCAAAACTCCTAGCGCGTACAGAAAAGAAAATTCTGAAAAGGTGTAAAAATGAATATCTATAACTCTCCTGTTACCAAAATAGCTTTCTGGGTCATCGTCGTCGGCAGTGTATTCTGTCTTCTTCTCCCTTTATTCTTACCTCTTCTTCCTCTTCACTACTTGAAGGATTATGGCGAAATAGGAGATGCTTTTGGAGGTATTTCGAACCCATTCGTACAGATACTAGGTTCAGTAGTTCTGTTTTTAGCGCTGAAAGCCCAGATTGATGCGAATAGAATCCTTCATCAGCAAATCGAAAAAGAAAACACGAAGGAGCAACTAAGGCACGAGTTAGATCAACTTCACGAACTTTATATGTTCGTCGAAAGAAACATCAAAAATTTTAGTTACGATCAAGAAAAGACCGTTGATGGCAAGACGCAAATGATCCTTCTGTATTCTCGACGTGCGATTAAATGTTTCATTGAGGATCTAGAGAGCTTAGATGTTGATATTCACAAAGATGACGACATTTTAAGGTTCGACGGGGTTAAAGAAATTATGAGCATTTTGAACAGCGTTGACCTATATTTCGACAAAATCAAAGACAGCGAGATTGCACCTTATCATAAGAGTTTTTATAAAACGCTTATGCAGCACGAACTTCTCTTCAGCGTTTTTCCTTATCAAGATCTCGACAATCAAGCGTACCTAAAACAAGAGCATTGCCCAGAGTGTGGTGAATATCATGCAAATTATCCGCCACTGATTTATGACCGGTTACAGAAAATTAAAAAAAGTTTCTCCTGATGTATTATGGATATTTATTCGGTATCGGTCCTACCAAAAAGCTATTTGTAGTATCTCGAGTACGTGCTGTGGTGTAGTAATTCCAATCTTAGAAAACTCAAAGCTTATTCTGAAACTATCGGAATTGTCGGTTGGGTGAGACTTAGTCGCCCCGTAAAGCCTTATCGGGGCGGCAAAGATAACTTTTTATATCACTGCTATTGATGACGTCCTTTGTTTACTAAAGTTGTAAGCCCTTATTCTTTGTTTTAGACCTTCAACCACTCCGGGCTTGTCACTAGGAGAGTCCCCTTGGCTAACCTTAGCCGTCAGATCGTATTCAGCGATTTCTAGCCGGTCCCCCTGAATCATTTTACGCCAACCGTTCCACAACTTAGGGTCAAGCTCTTCGGTACGCCAACCATCGGTCGGTTCGCTCCGACTCGCTAAAGCCAGATCCCTGATTTGGTTCTGGAGCGTTAGATCGTCAATCATTGTTCGGCGTCAACTATCTTGGCCGGTTCGCGTCAATTATGATGGCCGGTTAGGTTTTCTCATTTTTCCTACTTCCAGCTTGTTTTAACTGATGTTGTTTTCGATAGCTTTCTCCTTCTAATTCTATAATTGTCGCGTGGTGGATCAGCCGATCTATGGCCGCTACCGTCATCATGCTGTCTGGGAAGATCTGATCCCATGCACTAAACGGGTGATTGGCTGTGATGATCAGGCTACCGCTTTCATATCGATGCGCGATAAATTCAAACAGTACCTGGGTTTCTGCATCGGTTTTTTTCACATAACCAATGTCATCAATGATGATCACCTGATACTTATCCAGCTTGCTCATCTCGCTCATCAGATCCAGTTCGCGCTTGGCTTGTTGTAACTGTTGTACCAAGCCAATGGCTGGAAACAGTTTGCAGCGTATGCCTTGCTCAATCAGCCGGTAACCCAATGCATTGGCTATGTGTGTTTTGCCGGTGCCACTGGGGCCAATCAGCAGGATATTATCGGCGTGATGTGCCCAGGACAGGTCTTGGTGCAACTTGGCGATGAGCGCTTGATTTGTCCGGCTGAGCACGCTGTTATCCAGAGTGCTTAAGGTTTTTCCCGGTGCCAGCCTCCCTTCGCGTACCCAGCTTTGTGTGCGCCGTGTAAAGCGCTCTGCGAGCTCGTATTCGCATAATGCCGCAAGGTAGTCACTGTGCGACCAGCCTTTTTCTACCGCGGTTTGCCAGAGTTTTTCATAGTGCCTGACGAACGCCGGCAGCCTTAATTCTTTGAGCAGTAATGCAACGGAGGAAGTCAAAATGGCACCTCCACATCGTGTTTCGCCTGTGCCTTTAATGACGTTAGCAGTGCATCATAACTTTGCAGGTTATGTTGCTTTGTCTTAATGTCTGGTGCGCTTTGCGGGGTGTAAAAGCGCTCCTGAATGGTTTTGGCACTTTCAAACAGACCGGCTCTGGCCTCTTGCAACAAGGTCTCTCCCAGCTCTTGTTCGCTATCGTATTCGCTCGCCAGCCATAACACCGTGACTATCCATTTACAGGCATCCTGTGCTGGTAACGCATCATCCACTAACTGCCACAACTGCCGGTAATTGTCGTCAGGTAAGATATCATCCCGCAGTTGCGAGTAACGAAACGCCTGCGGTTTAGCGGCCAGTGAGCGGATAATATGCCGGTAGTTGATACAACGTGCACGGCTTTGGCCGAGGGCCGGGTAAATTCGTGGCAAGGTCAGCGCCACTTGCTGGCCCACATAGAGCACCAGTTTGTTATGATACAGCCGTACTTGCAGGCGTTCGCCAATCAGTCGTGATGGCACGCTGTACACCACCCGGCGCACTTCAATGGTGGCACTACGGGTGACTTTAATGCTCAGCAAGGTGTAATCAACAGCATCATATTCCGGTAAGGCTTGCAGGGTTTGCTGTTCTTCTAAAAAGCGGCTGCGTGAGCGCTGGTTTAGCTTGCCGACGATTTGATCAATAAAGGCCTGGTAGGCTTCGATACTGTCAAAGTCACTGTGGCCGCGAAGTAGCAGGTGCTGCGCCAGACGGCGTTTAAATGAGCCATTAGCGCACTCCACTACGCCGTTCTCATGCGATTGCCCCAGGTTATTGCGCGTTGGCGTCATGTTGTAATGCTCGCACAAGTCCTGATAGGCATCTGTCCAGACATTTTGCGTATTGTTCCTGGCGGCACTGAGGCTATCGGTGCGATGCTCCACCGGACAGCCACCAGCCTGCGTCAGCGCACGCTGTAAACCGGTAGATAAGGCAGAATAGCTCTCACCACCCTGAACCACAGTGATGGAACGCCAGCCGCTATAAGCGAGGCGGAACTGATACAGCAAATGAGCAAAGGGTTGCTGCTTAATGGTGATCGGGCTATCAGGATGAGTAAAATCAGAGAAGCCCTGTAAACCGGGTTGAGCTTGCTGGCGGAAGATGACATCTTTCTCCGGGCCATGTAGTGCTTTCCATTTCTTAACCCGACGCTGCAATGTTCTCAGAATTCGCTGGTCATATTGGTTTGGATAGAGCGCCTGCAAATGCTCCAGCAAAGTAATAGGCGTAAGCTCTGGTTTAGCGTTTAAAAGAACAACTAGATCGGTTTCCCATACGGCTTCCAGTGGATCTTAGCGGGTGCGCCAATCTCTATCAGCTTTAGCGCGGGGTAAGGTGTTGGACTGCTCAATACGTCGGGCAGTGCGGGGGGAAATGGCAGACTTCGCAGCAGCGATTTCTTGAGTCATGCCTTGTTGGCGATGCTGCATATACAGCTCCTCTTGTCGGTGGGTGATATGTTGTCCAGGCACCTTGAACTCCGAACAGAAAACAAGGTACCTATTGTGACACCCAACCGGCCAAGATAATTGTCGTCAACCGGTCATCCTAATTGTCGCCGAACACACTTTCAAGGTGAAATCATTCTTTGGGCTGTTCGTTGGTATTGTAAATATGGCATCAGCTATCGTGAACTTCAAGAAATGCTCGCTGAACGAGGCATAAATGTGGATCACAGTACAATTTATCGTTGGGTTCAGCGTTATGCTCCAGAAATGGAAAAACGGTTACGCTGGTATTGGCGTAATCCTACAGATTTACATTCATGGCATATGGATGAGACTTATATCAAAGTGAAGGGGCGATGGACTTACCTGTATCGTGCAGTTGATCAACAGGGTCATACGATTGACTTTTACCTTTCCGCTAGACGGAACAGTAAATCAGCCTATAGTTTTCTAGGAAAGATCTTCAATACGGTGAAAAAATGGCAAATTCCACGGGTCATCAATACAGATAAAGCAGCGACCTATGGCCATGCTTTATCACGATTAAAGCGAGAAGGAAAATGTCCAGTAGATATTGAGCACAGGCAGATTAAGTATAAAAATAATGTCATTGAATGTGATCATGGTAAGTTAAAGCGAATCATCAGGGCCACATTAGGATTCAAATCTATGAAGACTGCTTATGCCACAATTAAAGGTATTGAAGTCATGCGTGCACTACGTAAAGGACAAGCATCGTCATTTTATTATGGTCAGCCTCAGGGTGAAGTGTGTCTAATCAACAGGGTTTTCGGTCTCTAAGCACTTTTTAAAGGGAACATCATCGACTCAAATCTCTATTTGCAACAGTGCCAGAAATAGATATATTAAAAAAGCTGTCATTAACGTCTCACCACTTATCGAAATAGTCTTGAATCTGTAATACATTCAGTCATATATTTGATTACGTCACAAAATCAAAAAGTAGATGAGTCATGAGCAATAGTCGTGGCGGAAGCCGAGATGGTTCCGGTAGAAAGCTCAAATATAATGAGCCTACAAAAACGGTAAGAGTACCTGTATCCAAAATCATAGAGATCAGGAATTACCTCAACGAGGCAGAGAAGCAAAGCTTCAATGATGTGACATCCATCACGCTTGTAGATCCTACAACATTTATGCATATTCCTTTGGCTTCAGAAAAGGTTGCTGCTGGTTTCCCTTCTCCTGCCCAGGACTATGTCGACAAAACTTTGGACATGAATGAGCACCTCATTAAAAATGAAGCTGCAACCTTCGTTGTGAAAGTAGCTTCACTTTCCATGAGAGATGCAGGTATTGAGATTGATGATGAACTAATTGTAGACCGGAGCATTGAAGCCAAACATGAAGACATCGTGATTGCACTGATCGACGATGAGTTCACCGTGAAACGTCTCATGATTGAAGGTGATCATAACCATTGGCTTAAAGCAGAGAACCCTGAGTATTCTGACATTCATCTAAAGGATGGGCAGGAAATGGTGATTTGGGGTGTAGTGACTTTTGTCATCAAGCCATTCAGAAAGCGTTAATACTTTATTGGTTTCATGCTCATGCAAGCATCTCACCAGAAGATCTATGCTTTAGTAGACATCAACAACTGCTATGTCAGTTGTGAACGTATCTTTAACCCAAGTTTGAACAATAAGCCAGTCATTGTGCTATCCAACAATGATGGCTGTGCTGTAGCTCGATCTCAGGAAGCCAAGGACTTGGGCATTAAGATGGGTGTTCCTCTCTTTCAGATCAAGGACATCGTAGAGCAGCATCAGGTGCAGGTGCTATCGAGCAATTATGCACTGTATGCAGAGATGTCTCGCAGATTCATGAAGGTGCTCTCTGATTTTGTATCTCCCAAAGAGCAGGAGATTTACTCAATTGATGAGTGCTTTCTGGATCTGACAGCTCATTCAGGGAATTACGACTTGACTGAATATGCCCATCAGATTCGTCAGCGTGTGTTTTCTTGGCTTGGTTTACCTGTATGTATTGGCATTGGACGCTCAAAGACTGAAGCGAAACTAGCGAACCATATTGCCAAGAAGAACGCTTACTTCAATGGTGTTTGCAACTTGGTTTCAATGGATCCATGCTCTGCTGAAACTCTGCATCAAGCCATAGATGTTGGTGAAATCTGGGGCGTAGGCCGAAAGCATTCCAAGAAGCTCAACAGCTTGGGGATTCATTCAGTTATGGATTTTGTCTTGGCTTCCCCTCTGATGATCAGGGACCAATTTTCTGTAGTGATGCACAGAACTTTATTGGAATTGCAGGGAATTGCTTGTATTGAACTGGAACATACGCCACCTGCAAAGAAGCAAATCATTGCTAGTCGCTCCTTTGGGCAGAGGATCTATCACATAGATGATCTCAAGGAAGCCATGTCGCTGTATGTCATGGATGCTGTTAGCAGACTGAGAGATGATAATTTGTTGTGTGGTTGTCTGATTGGTTTCGTTCAATCAAACCCATTTGATAGCTCAAAGCCCTTCTACAACAAGTCTTTATCTTTAGCTTTACCAGAACCTACCGACAACTTATTGGTGCTCTCTAAACTCGCTACAACGATGATTGATGGCCTGTATGCAAAGGATATAGCATTCAAGAAATGCGGCGTGATTCTGACGTGTCTCGAACCAAAGGAAAACCATGTGTATGACATGTTCACTGATATGAAACACATCGAAGTCAGCAATGCCTTGATGGATTCCCTCGAAGCGATTCATCTTAAGTATGGCAAAACCAAGATTGCCTTGGGCGCGAGTTTAATGCCGAACAGAACATGGAATATGTCACGAGATCGGCTAACACAGAACTACTTTAAGTGGGATCAACTGCTTTGTGTGAAGTAAATTGTCAACGGCATTCTAAAATTGACCCCTTTCACCTTACAAATGGCAAAGTAAAATTGACCCCTTTGATCTCGTATTAAATTTCAACCTGGGGCTGAATCCCAATTCTTTTTTTATCCTTCAAACGATAACTCTCACCCGATATTTGTACCACATGACAGTGATGCAGCAACCGATCTAACATCGCAGCGGTCAACGTAACATCATCCGCAAATGACTTAGACCATTGGCTAAAGGGTAAGTTACTCGTCAATATCGTACTGCCTTTTTCATAACGCTTGGCAATCACGTTAAAGAACAGATTCGCTTCTTCACGTCCAAACGGTAAATAACCAATTTCATCGATAATCAGTAACTTTGGTCCCAGTACCGCACGCTGCATATAGGTTTTCAATTTACCTTGCTGATAGGCTGTACTCAGTTGCAGCATTAAATCCGCTGCGGTAATGAACTTGATCTTAATGTTGTTCATGATGGCCTTATAGCCTAATGCCATAGATAAGTGCGTTTTTCCTACTCCGCTAGCCCCCAGAAACACCACATTTTCTGCTCTAGCAATAAAGCTCAGATTGAACAGTTCAATCACCTGTGATTTAGGGGCCCCTAGGGCATAATTAAAATCATAGTCTTCCAGGGTTTTGACTTGAGGCAGGCCTGAGAGTTTCATCAGTACCTGCTGACTGCGCTGTTGCCTGGCAGCATATTCATGCGTCAAGATAGCTTCAACAAAGTCGGCATAACTTCCATCCTGACCTAATGTTTGTTGTGCATGATGTGACCATTGTGATGCGATGGCAGGCAGATTGAGCTTTTGGCAAAGTTGCTCTATACGGTCGTATTGCAGATTCATCAGGAAACTCCCAGCAACTGGTCATATACCGATAAGGGATGCTGCAAACTCTCGTAGGGCATGACATGCTGTGCTGCTGCAACAGGTACAGTGCCAGAACCCGTATCTGATTGCGGTAATGGCGTAAATTTTTGCTGCTCCTGTTGCAGTCGAACAGCCGGTTTTTCTTGCGTGGTGGCATGAATCCGCTGATTGGCGGTTTCATGCAGCCACCGGCCAATGTGGGCATTGGCGACATCAACATCTAACAGTAAACCCGAAGTCTTCAGGCTTGCTTTCAATGGCACAATAAAGCTTGATTTGAGGTATCCATTAAAGCGTTCAACTTTGCCTTTGGTCTGTGCACGGTAGGGCTTACATACGCGAGGACGAAAGCTGTATTTCTTGGCGCAATCGAGCAGTTTGGGGTTCCATTTATGCTGCCCCTCCTGATAGGCATCCCGTTCAATCATGATCGTTTTAGCGTTATCAAACAGGATTTCCTGAGGTACTCCTGCAAAGAACTGAAATGCATTTTCTAGACCATCGATCCATGCATCGGTACGTTCATGATCATAAAATTTCACGAAAGTCGCTCTGGAATACCCTAATGTTGCGACAAAGGCTTTTAAAGTCGTGTTGTTGCGTCGAATTGTCGTGAAATCTACCTGCATTTGTTGGCCAGGTTGGGTTTCAAAACGAATGATCGGTTCCGGTTTAGCAACTGGTTTTAATGTTGCAAGATATTCCCTCAAGATCCTGATCTTTCCTGGATATCCCAACCTTAAAATTTCCTGGTAGAGCACAACAGCAGGAATCCATTCAGGATGAGCTGCGTTTACACGTTGGAGTAAATAGGGTTTATATGGGTCAAGGATACTTATTCTAGGCTGTATACGCTGATACTGAGGTGTGGTGTTTTGCCGTAAATATTTACGTACGGTATTTCTGGACACCCCCAGTTCACGACTAATGGCTTTAATAGATTTACCTTGTTGATGAAGTATTTGGATTGTCACTGCTTGCTCCAAAGTTAACATGTTGAGCAGTCCAAAATGACCGCTATATTAACCAAGGGGGTCAGTTTTTAAATGCCATTAGGGGGTCATTTTTACACTGCCGCTAACAAAATGTCTTACCTATAAATTGATTTCGTTTTGGTTTCACAATAGTTGTTTATTGATTTCAAAATAGTTGTAATTTACTACTAAACTAATCGAAGATTATCTACAAAAAAAATGCCCATAAACATGAGTGTTTTCATAGACACTATCTGCTTATAGGCATTACATCATTTATGAATGACGAGAGTTGGCATCATCATAGATGGCATTGTTTTCACGTCTGCCTACAGCAATCACGATGACAATTACCTCATCATCAACGACTTCATAAACCAGACGATAACCAATACTACGAAGTTTGATCTTATAGCGGTTAGGATGTCCTGACAACTTGTTTTTGGGAATGCGAGGATTCTCCAAAACCTTGATCAACTTCTTCTTCAATGGCTGCTTAATACTTGGATTAAGCTTATTCCATTCTGCTAATGCTTCTTCTAAAAAGTCTAACTTATAGGTCATCAATATTTACTCGAATGCGTTTCTGATTCGCACGAGCATCTGCAATCTTATTCAGTTCTAGATCTTCTAGTTGTTCCATCATCGTTTCATACAGATCAGCCGGAACACAGTAAAACGCTGGTGTATTACGATTGAGGATTGCGACAGGTTCCCCTTTGCCTGCCAACACTGTATCCATCGGACTCTTTTTGAGTTCAGTAATACTTGCAGTCATTCGTGCATGGATTAATTGAGTCATAGTTAAGCCTCTATAGAATTTAGTGTTTGGAGTTTGGGTTGAATCATTACGAGTAGATTTGGGTAGCTAATTTCAGCATACCGGTCCAATGTGGATCTCATTCTGATAAGCAAGGAGGCATCAGTAACTAGCAGCATCTTCGCAAGGTAAGGCATCGCTGAACGAAATGCCTTTAACCATTTACGATGTTGCTCAATACGGTCTATAGATTGTGATCGCATTTCCCGTCTTTGGGGAACTATACAATCTAGGCAACTTTCTAATGCACGTACTACATCAACCCAAGAAAGGACATTAAGAGCTTCTTCTAACTCTTTGGCTTGAATTTGTTGGTGCTCTCTTTCATCCATTAAATCAAATAGACGTCTGAGTTCCTGCATACGAACTTCATCCTCTCGTTTTAAACGAGATTCTTCAGTTTCAGTCCAGATAGCATCAGAATTCATTGGTACTCCTATTCAACAATAGAACTATAGCATAGATAAAAGAACACTTAAAAGTACTTTTAAAAAACTCTAATTAACCCTCTTTGCTACACGATGGCTGTTGTTACACAAAGATTTCATAACTATATGATTTTAAAAGTTTTGATTATTTTTTGATCTAAAATTAAATCTATTTAAATCAGATGCTTACATATTTATGCAACAAAGCCCTTTTAAACTCAGTTAATTTTAGGGAGCATTACCCTCTATCATTCCAATTTCCAGTCAATGTACAAAACAACTTAGAAAGCCAATGGCTAGCATTTCTCATGGACTTGCTACCTCAAGGCTATGGGCGAAAAGGGCTTTTAAATCAGCTGGGTTTTTCAATTAATGCAGAAGAACAAGCTGATTGGCCCCTACTGAAATCTGGGGCAGGTAATCCTATTGGTAATCTACGAATTAAAGAAGCTTATGACTGGCTTCAAGATCATTCTCCAGCTGTGAAACCTCGTGGATTTAGCCTAAGCGAAATTATTGAGAGGAAAATAAGGTTTCATTGAGTCACTTGCAGAGGTGATCCCACTTGTTTGAACAACTAAAAGCATATTTATAAGTGATATTCCGCTCTAGTTAAGCCACCTTGTTTTGTTGGGTTAGCTGATCATAGTAAAAACTCATTTGGTGTCATTTTGTCTAGACTCGAATGAGGTCGTTTCAGATTATAAAACTCAAAATATGCACTCAATTGCTTTTTCGCATCTGTGACACTGCTATAAGCTTTGAGATACACCTCTTCATATTTAACGCTCCGCCATAATCGTTCAACCATCACTCTACCCATCGACCTTTACCATCCATACTGATTTGAATGCCATTTGATTTCAATACATCAATAAATGCATCACTGGTGAACTGCCCCCCTTGGTCTGTATTCAATATTTCAGGTGATTCATATTTTTCAATCGCTTCATTTAAAGCCGAAATACAAAAATCCACCTATATACTAATCGATACCCTATGCGCAAGTACCTTGCGGCTATGCCAATCAATCACAGCAAATAAATAAACAAAACCTTTTGCCATAGGGATATACGTTATATCCATAGACCACACTTGATTACTGCGCTGAATAACCAATCCTTTGAGCAGATATGGATATTTACGGTGAGCTTGATTAGCCTTGCTTAAATTTGGTTTGCAATATAACGCCTGAATACCCATTTTCTTCATTAAAGTACGTGTATGACGTCGTCCTATATGATGCCCCTGACGATTCAACAAATCACGCATCATACGACTGCCTGCAAAAGGATATTGCATATGTAATTCATCAATACATCGCATCAGCTTCAGATCTGTTGAGCTAACAGGTTTTGGGCGATAGTAATAACAACCACGAGAGACTTTCAGCAACTTAGCCAGTTTAGATACTGAAATCTGAAGTGAGTGATCGATTAACTTTTATGGTTGAAGCGGCCCAGTTTCTTCAACACACCTTCTAAAAAATCAATTTCTAATGCCTGCTCGCCGATTTTTGCATGTAGTTTTTTTAGATCGATGGGTGGTTCTGATGGAGCTTTTGATTGATCGAAAGCTTGCGAGGAAGCTGAGATTAATTGATTTTTCCAGTCAATAATTTGGTTTTGATGAACATCAAACTCAGAACTCAATATCGGGTGAGAGTTATCATTTGAAGAATAAAAAAAGAATAGGGATTCAACCTCAGGTTGAAACTTAATACGAGGTAAAAGGGGTCAATTTTAGAATGCCGTTGACAAAAAATATTGACTCTCCGACAAACCCGGCACGGTTCAGTACGATTTTCACTTACTAGTACTTAAATAATCACCCCACCACTGCATCATTTCAGTCCGTTGAGCTAAATAGTCAGCGTGATTATAGCTGGCACGGGTACGGTTTTTATCAATATGTGAAAGTTGTGCCTCAATCCAATTATCTTGGAACAAACCTGAGTCATTCAAAATGGTACTAAAAGTAGAACGTAATCCATGAGAAGATAGTTGATGTTTGCCATACCCCATCTTACGTATGGCCATATTTAGAGTATTAAAATGAATCGGTTGATTGTGTTTGCGAGGGCTAGCAAAAAGGTATTTTTCACCGTATGACCACTGCATGACGTCTTTCAAAATCTCTAAAGCCTGATTTGAAAGTGGAACTATAAAATCTGGAATCTCATGGCCTAATATGACTTTTCGTCGAAACTGTTTAATATTCAAGGCAGGTATTTTCCATATTTTTTTATTTAAATCAAAATGATGAGGCTCAGACAATAACAATTCAGCCCCTCGCACTCCAGTATATAATTTAAACATCAGTGCTTTTTTAATAATCGGATGGGCATCCAATTTTTGTAATTTATACTTAAAATCAGATATATCCTCCGCTTTCAAATACGGATAATTTTTCTTGATTTTACTGTTAATGGCGATTTTATTTAAACCATGAGCGATGTTGAATTCACAATAACCCATCGCTACAGCGTAGTCATAAATTTGGTTCAAATAACTACAAGCTTTCTTGACAGGTTCTTTTACTTGGCGTCCCTCTATTTTTTTGATTACTGAAACCAGGTCATAACGCTTGATGTTTTGAAAAGGTAAATCCTGAAGGTCTGGATAAATATCTTGCTGTAAGCATCTTTCTGCTAACTGTAGTACACCACAGCGGGGTAGATCGTTGAAGGCATTTTTCAGTTTGAACTGTAACCACTCCTCCCCAACCTTACCAAAGGTGATGACATTAGAGGCAGTATCATGTTCAAAACAGAAATCATTGTCTTTAAAGTCATCTCTGACTTGTCGTGCCTTTTTCAGCGATAAATCAGGATAAAGACCTAACTGAATGCGTCGACGTTTTTTAGTTTGTGGATCTGTATAGCGATAGCACCAAGATTTTCTTCCACTCGGCTCAATCTTCAGGCTAAGCCCATCTTCATCGGATAAAAAACAGGTTTTTTCCTTGCAATGAGCTTGGCGAACTTTAATTTCAGTAAGACTCATGGAATTTAAATGAAACCTAATAAGTGGTTGATTGGATCAATTATATCAAAATAGAACGCTTTATATATGATGCGTATATTACGCATCATATATATTTGTAATATATTGTTTTATATATTTATTATTGAAAATATTTTAGTTTTAGTAACCATCATGAGTACCACCTCTAATTTAATTTCCCAACAACTTACTTATCTGTGATCAATGTTAAATAAGTCTTATACTGATCCTAGCCCAGCCCATATGGACAATGCTTACTTCTAAAGATAACGTAACGTTAACTTTATAGATGTAAAAATGGCTAAAGGCTTTAGTCCAGAATTTAAAAAGCAAGCAATTGATTATGCACTTTCAACCTCACACAAGTCTGTAGCTGCAATCGCCCTGAAATTAGGTGTCTAGGATCATAGGAAGGGTTTGAACAATTAAAAAAAGCACCCAACGGCGCTTTTTTCTTTCAGATTTTTGCATGAATTTAATCATTAAATCCTAAGTATTTTGGCAATTCATTTTTGAAAAACCAACGTGAGCGACTAGCACCCACATCACGATACTTAATATTATGAATAGATTTGCAATGGATACACTCAAATTGCTTCCATTCCGTACCGCCACTTAGATCGTCAACCCAATCTTCTTTTACTATTGTATTCCAGCCTAACGGCATACTATCTATAGATAAAACAGTACATTTTTCACAATTATTGTTCATACAATCTTCTATAAGTAATTTCAAAAAAAAATTCTAAAATTGTGAAACGACATCAATGAAAATAAACTCTCTAGAATGTTTAGTTGGCATTCCTACGAATGTAAATTCAACATTCCTTTCTACATCATTTCTTCGTGTTTCCGCATGAACAGAAGAAACATGACTGACATCAAAGAATCGTACCATGTTGTTTAGGCCAATGATCTCATCATCCTCATTGGCAATTAAAACCTCTAATTCAGGATCAAACTTTTCTAATTTTTCAATTAAATCTTTAACTTTCATTCCTAACCTACTTATATATAACAGTATATTCTTTTTTATCCAATGGATGGACTATAGTCTTTTTCCCCCACTCAAATCTTTGAGGAGTCGGAAAATCTATAAACCTTATAAGATCATAAGTCCAATAATCTTTGCTTTTTTCAATTGCTTGCTCTGGCGTATATTTCGAAAAAAAATGGATTTCGATTATATTTCCTTCAAGATCTCTAGCATGCAATAAACATGAATAATTAGGTATGAATCCTTCAAACATGTTAATACTCAACCTATAAATTATTTAAAAAAAATTGCAGAATATAGCTTGCGAGAAAAAGGTATTTTCACAGATTTTTTTTGTTGAGAAATACATAACAAGAAAGAAAATAGCACCTGCAATCATCAGGAATATGCCTGTAAATTTCCAATTTACGACATCCTGATTCCCACAACGGCCACAGTAATAATAATAACCTTTGATACGCCCACCACATTCAGGGCAATTTTTGTGATTGATTAAGTAATTAGACATATTTAATACTCCATTGTTAATTTTAGAAAGCACACAAGCACGAATGCCTGTGCACCAGATCACTTAAGTTGCACATGGAACTAAAAAAGCCCATGCCTCATAACCATACTCATGCGCATCTAACACCTTGCCAGAATTGCCTCGTACTTTACGGAATCTACAAAAGATCCATTTCATGCCTTTCGGCGGTTCTTGAGTACCTAATTTCTTAAGCACATAGCTCACCTCCTCTCCCAAGGAGATTTGAAAAGCTGACTTAAATGATCTACAATGAAGTTCTCACGCTTTATAGTAGTCATCTGAGTAAGCCGAATAGCCCTTGGGTGTACTATCCGAAACTGATATGAAAGATAGCTTTCATATCAGTTTTTTCATTTTAAAGAACTAAATTTATTTCTAGCCGCTTTATAACCAACTTTGAATTTTTCTTGAATGTCTTCAATAGACAAATTAATACATGCTTGTGTTGGCATCAGTAACTCTGCCGCAAACGTATCAGCTTGCCATTCAGAATCTTCATAATGTTTATGCCTGACTGCACCACGTGCTAAGGCAAAACCCTCATGAAGAATTAAGTGCCCTATTTCATGTGCTACAGTAAATCGCGCACGGCAATGTTTTGGATCAGATACATCGCATAAAGCATCATAAGTATCTGCACGAAGAATAATAGTCATAGCATCTGGATTAGTTAAAGCCTCAACATCAGGCATATCCTCAATTTCCCAGACTTCTAAAATGACACCTAATTCATGCAATCGATGTTCTAAGCCTCGACTTAAATCTATTGACTGATTTAGTGACAGTTTAAAAATCTTGTCACGAATAATGAGTGCTTTTTGTTTTATGCTTTGTTTACTTAAAGGCGCGACTTTAACACCTCTAGGCATACATCCAGATGTCATATATCAATTCTCCTCAAGAATTTTTCTAAGTTGCGCCATATTCAAAGTATCGTCTTGAATTCGTCTAGCAAACATCAAAGCAATTTCTGCTTCTTCTGGGCTATTTGTTCGAACAGTAACATTATCAACACTTTGACTAGCAGCATGTGTAAGCAAATTTTCCTCTGCTTTACTTAAACCTAATGCGTTTGTAATTTTTGTAATTAATTCAGCACTTATTGGCTTTTTTCCTGTTTCCACAGCTGATAAGAAAGCTGAACTAACGCCAATTGAAGTCGCTAGTTCATTAAGATTGGTATCATAATCAATCCTAAGTTTCCTAATCGCTTTTCCAAAATCTGTTAGTTTAGACATTTTCGTAACCCTATTGCGTTACTCATTCATTATTGAAAGAGTAAATACTTTTTACAGTATTAACCAATCTTATATTAACTTTATCTTTTATTCAACATATAGGATTAAATATTCAACCTAAAGGTTAATTTTTTAATATTACTACTAAGAATAGATACTGTGCCATGAAATCCAACTATCTGTGATTCATAGACATCCTTGTCAGCAGATTGGAGATGAAAATTGCTTTGTCCATGGAGTCGTCGATTCAGTCAAGAACTGCTGTTACGCAGCCAGTGCCTCCCTTAAATCATTGCCTAAATCGTGGTGCCCCTGACTCAATAGTTCTGCCATCACGCACTCGGCGATTTGCGAACCCCGAGGGAACGCCAAAAGCGAACCTTCGCCCAGTACAGGTGGGAACTCCATGTTCGAACCAGAACCTACCAAGCTCTTCACAGTCCATAGCATCTGTCCATCCAAATACCTGGGGAGCAATACCAGATGAAATCCATCGAGCAGCCATTGCACAGTCAAATGGTTGAGCTGGTAGAGATAGAGTTTCGAGGCGTGGTGAATGCTCGCGCCAATGCGCGTGGCGACATGCACGGCGCCCGCAAGATGGTGAGATCCGCCACTGTTATCAAGGAAAAACGGCCATCCCAAGCTCGCACGCTAAACGTGTCGGAGCCACGTCCGTGCATTAGCCGGATTTCGCCATGTGAACAAAGCTCTTTTAAGCTCGCATCATCCAGTCAGAGCGAGGGCTTTCCTTTTCTGGCATATCGATTCTGCTCATCAATATAGTAGGCACCAAAGACATCCACATTTTCGTGCGGCATGCCTGCTGACTTACTTGAGGAGATGCCCTCTATATCGCTTGCGTCGCATTCAAAGTGAGGCGCCATCGTCACTTGCACTAGCGATCCATGTGGACTTTGGAAAATCCTCCTTAGCGCCCCAGGCTGAGACCGGAAAGCGACTCCGCAAAGTAAAGTTGCCACGGTCGAGTTTATCCAGGATGCTCCATCGACGGCGTGAGTCATCAAAAATCTTCGATTTTGGGGTGTTGAGGCGCACGCCTTTTCCTGCCGCCTCCCTAAGCTCCAATAGTTCACACCAAGCTTCACACCGCTTCCGAACCAGTTCCGGCGGTCGATTCCAATATCTTCGCCACCACGGCCATGTGTGGAGTTCGAGCACTGAAGTTGGTAACTCAGAGAGCGACATCGCATTCATAGACTCAACTCTCTTGTTCTTCGGGGTACTCCGCTTGAGGAATTGATACCCAACCATCGCGGGTAATGCCCGCCCCGATGCGGAGATTCTTGCTTTCGGTTGCCGCCCAGTGCCCACCCCGGTGTAATACAGCGCGAATTACGGACTTCCGCGGGTGATCCTCATCGGCTTTGGCAGAACTGCAAATGGCATTCCAGGTATGCTGGATCGGCATACTGTCCAACCGTGAACCAACCAGTTGGTCCAGAATTTCAGTCGAGACATTGTGCCGCCCGCCATGGTGGGGCACCTGAAAATACCGAATGCCTGGCAACGCGAGTCCGGCAAATGGCGCGTAGTCAATAACCTCTTGCAGCGCCTCACGCCCGGCATCGCCAGTAAGCATGACACGATGACCGTTCAGGACAGCCGACTGGACCACACTCATTTCATTTTCACGACTGGTAGGCTCAGGCGGAAAATACTCCTCGCCCCACAGGGATTTGATGTAGGCGGTCGCGGCCTTCATTGCCCGGAATATGCCGCTCAACGCGCTGTCCAAAGCACTTTCTTCAACAGCCTCCGGTGTCTTCGTGGAGTCCACAATCAGGTCGAAATAGCGCCCCAGGGTTGGTGCCATCACAGTGAAGGGGCCGATGCTCTGCCCCTGAAGGGGGGCATGGATTGGAATTCCCTTTTCTACCGCCAGATCCTCAAGAATTGCCGTGGCATCGTAGATGGAGCGCAACTTCCGTCTCAGCGCCTCAACCGATTCATAGGTCTCGAATCGATCAATCAACTGATCTGCATAGATCCACGGCCTGTTGATCCAAAGATTTCTGACCGTGCACTGCTCTAGAACTTTTCGCAAACCATTTGCGTGATCGCGATCAGGGTGCGTGAGAATCACATGGTCGATGACTGTTGTTCCGTAGTAGGTCTTCAGGTGCTCGACAATCTGATCTCCCGTATCCAGATATCCTCCGTCAACGACGTGCACGCCCTCAGTGCCATTCACAGAATAGCGAAGCGTGATCGCATCTCCGCTTTTTGCTGTTTCGACGCCAAGAAAATCGATCTCGAAGTAGTCAGCCATACATCCCTCTTGTTTTATGCCAATAAAGTGCTGGTGGCTTTACCCCTACCAGCGATCCACCGCACATGTGGGTCCTGTCGGAGTCCATACCAACGACACGGCGGGAAGACCACCAGCATCCTCGGCGATGTTGCGCAATGTGTTTCGGTCTATGCCCGAGTGTGGGCCGCCTTTCGGGTGGCTGTGCCAAGTTCCGATGAAGGTGAGATACCCTAAAGAGGCTCCATTTGCCGCACGCAAATTCTGAACAAGTCCATCCGTTCCGAGGACGAAGCAGGCGGCCTCTCGAATGCTGTCAGGCGGCGCGTCCACGATGCCCGCAATGGTGATGGTTCGATTTTCAAACGAGATGCGGCCGACCAAGGCTCCGCCTGTTTCCAGAGCGCCCCAGTGCAGCGCATCGGCATGGATCGCTTGCACGACTGGGTGCAGAATCCGAATGTTCCAGCCACCATCATCAGCTACGTCGAGCACAGTGGTCGGGCCAAGACTGGCGCGGGTCCATGCCATGCCGAGGCCTTCGGCATCCGAGATCCCGGTGCAAAGCATCGCCTCCTTCGGAAGCCCGCCAACGAGCCAGCGTTCCAGTTGCAGACCGGCCAGTGACGAAGAACGCGAAACAACGGCATCAGACATTGGCATCGTCAGTGAACGGCAGTTGTCGCCCACAAAAATGCGCGTCGGCTCCGACGTATCCCCAGCAATCGATGCCCGCAGTTCCGGCACAAACCGACAGCACTCGAACAAGAATGCCGTGAGGTCGTCAACCCGACCGGCGCGACTAGGTCCTTCAAGCAAAACCGCGACACAGCGGCCCTGACCATACATCGCGATCCGTACCAGGCGGGCAGGAGACTGGTTCAGTACTGCTGATTGTGTTTCTGCGGCCAGCACCTGAAGTGAGGCCGTCGCATCCACGATGAGAGCCGCATCCTGCGGAATGACTGTGGCGAACTGTGCCGGATCGACCAGAAGGGTCACGGCGTCGGTGTCGAACGCGCGCGATTGAAGATGCGACAGCTCCTCAAAGGCCGTCTTCATCCGCGCCGACTTCCGAGGTGGGACCAGTACCGATGTCCGCTCAATGAGTGCATGCCGTGCCGCGTTATGAGGTGACATGGACTCGTTGTCGACGAAAGTCATTGAGCCGAAACCTGCTCGCCCCAGTTGCATCGCGATTTTCGATCCCACACTTCCGCAGCCGAGTATGACTAGCGGCTGCGATGTGGCTGCTGGTGGAATGCCGGATGTCCTTGCTAGCAACTCAGGAGACAACGCATGCGCGTGAAAGGCTGGGTGAACCGTGGCGTTTCGCTCCAGGAGCGCTTTAGCGTTGAGTTCATAGCGCACCGCGTAGGGCAATACCTCGACACTTCTCCCTGGTGAACCCACAAGCGACGCTGGCCGTTGTACCGTCAGAATTACAATCGCGTACAAGCCATGCACCCAGCCGCGCGAGTCCTGCTGCATATCCAGGATCGAGCGTCCGTAATAACCATCCAAGCCTTGGGCCAACGCGTCGCGATCAATGCCAAGTTCCGCTGCTAGATCAAGCAGCGTCGCGAGATCGACAACCGTCTCCGGTTGGTAGCGTCCGACCATGTGCGGGTGGCCGTCGGTCATTGGAGCCCGCGCAATGAAGGCCGCAGTATGGCCATTTCCCCACTTGCCCAATTTGTCGTTGTGAACATCATGGACGAACACTGCATCGATTTGTGCGGTCAGTTCGGCATTGAGGATGGCGTATAGCCCGCCATCAATCGTCACGTAGCCTGCGGGAACTACCAGAATCGTGCCGTCAGCAGGTGCGGAGGCCGCAACCTTTTCGGCACTGAATACAATGGTCGAAGGACAACTGTCTCGGCGCGTCGGCTCCCACCCCTGTTCCAAGTCCAGCAATGTTCCGGCCGCAGCCTTGTGCAGCCAATCGACCAACTGATCGACAATGGCGTCTAGACCAAACCGATGCAGCAGTTCGTCCAAGGACCCCTCGAACAGGCAAGGCGAGACCAGCTCACCTTCGCGATGGGGGTTGATGTGCGGCAAATTGAGCGGAAAGTCCGCACGCAAGAAAGGCTTGGGCGCGGACAGGGGCCAATCACTGCCGAATACCAGCACGCATGTCTCGACAGCGCGCACTCCGGTTTCGGAGACGCCGTTACGCCGTGACCTGTTTGGCAGTTGGACGGCAACATCGACTTCTATTTGCGTCGATGCACCGCTTGCCTTGGGCTCGCCAACGCGAATCAGGCCCCGATGCCGCTGAAGTTGATGTAGTGCGTCAGCGATGGCGCCCGTCATGATGCCCCGTGCGGCATCGGAGTGCGCGCGGAGGTGATCACGGCAGCGGCCTTCGATCCGGACTCCTTCTTCGAGGGCGGCTGCACTCCCTGAGCGGTGACGGTGAAAACGAGGGGCTCCAAGGATTTCTCGCTCGGGTACTCGCCCGTGCAATAGAACTCGCCCTTTGCTTCGTCTACGATCGCCACGTACTCACGCTTTGCGCGGATGCAGGGTGGATCACTGTCGTCGTCTGCAATCGGCTTGCAACTGGCGACGATGACGGCGCCGTCACGGGTCTGCGAAAGCGCCTTGCGGGCATCGGCATCGAGTTTGGCCTTCTCGCCGTAGTCGGACCAACTGTCATAGGACAGCGAATGCCAAGAACAGTGATGCGGTGCCTGCATGATGTCGTACTCAAGTACATCGGCTTCGGTCTCGTGGCGCTGCCACTGGCGGTTCCAGATGAACACCTCAGCATCGCCACCAGTAAGGAACTTTGCGCCATCCGGCGTCTGAGCATCAGCGGCTAACGTGATGTTCAGGATCACGCTGGACTGGTTCTTGACCAGGCACTCTTCCTCTTCTTCGTCGTCCTGGGCATCCAGGGGGGCCAAAAGAAACGCAGAGAAGAATGCGGAACTCTTGCCGTTGATCGTCGAGAAGCGCGTGTCCACCTTCCGCACAATCGAGGTGAGATCATCGGTTTTTCCATCGATGTCCTCGCCCATGATCTGGATGCGGTCGCCGTTTCCGACGGCGAAGTTCTTGTCGCGGTTCAGTTGTATCCGCCGACGCGCCTCCGTGTTGAATACCTTGGCGTCGTCGCTCAAAGTGTGCGTCTTGCTTGCGCGTCGAAACACGATGGGAGACGACCACATCTCCCGGATCACGATTTTCTTGTCCTTGTCGTCCTTCTTGTCATCCGGGTACTTGTCCAGCGGTCCCAGGTAGAAATGCCGCGTCAGCCCACGGCAATGATCCTGGTCCGGGTGGCTCAACAAAAAGGCATCGACATATGGCCTGCCGTTCTCGTCTTTTTTCAGTCGTTCGCGCAGATCCTTGGCGACATCGCGCACGTCCTTCCCAGGATCATCGGCATCTTGTCTGATGTTTACGTCGATCAGCAGGGTCGTCGCGTCAAGATCGCCGAACTTGATGAGTGTCATGTCCCCGTTGTCGACGGGGAAAAAGGTGATGGTTGTGGGCATTGAGGTCTCCGGGTAGACGACCGAAGGATGATCGCGTATAGTTAATGTACGACTATTTTTTATATCCGTCTACTTATTAGGCGCAAATAATGCAAGAGCCTCCTGTAACTGCCGCCGATCCCGCTGAGCCCAAAGGGCTAAGCTGGGGGTTAGAGAGCAGACTTCAATTCATCGATTTCCGTTTGCGCTGGGAGCGGCGCATCAATCGAATGGATCTCACCGAGCACTTCGGCATATCGATTCCCCAGGCCTCACTGGACATTGCCAAGTACACGGAGTTAGCGCCGAACAACCTGATTTATGACCGCAGTTCCAAGACTTACACGGCAGCACCGAGTTTTCACCCGCTTTACCAGCGAAGTTCGGTGCAACACTATCTAGCGGAGCTGCTGGCCACCAAGATGGGCGTCATCGAACCAGCGTCCAGCTTTATTGGCTCAGCGCCTGAGGCAGATTGGGCACCGTCCCCTTGGCGCACCATCAATGAACAAACCGTCGAAGCAGTGGTCCGGGCAATTCGGCAGCAGGAAGCCATTTGGGTGAGCTACCAGTCCATGACGTCCTTGGACGAATCGGTTCGTCTGCTGTCGCCGCACGCTCTGGGCAACGACGGTTTTCGCTGGCACATGCGCGCGTTTTGCCATAAGCGCCAGCGCTTCAGCGATTTCGTCCTCGCCCGAATCCTGCGCATCGATGGCTTCGAGGCGAGCCAAGTGGACGCCAGCCAGGATTCGCATTGGCAAACTGTATTGACGCTGGTGCTTGCACCGCATCCCGATTTACCCGCTGCCAAGAAACGAGTCCTGGAGTTGGACTATGGAATGGAGGGTGGACAGGTCAAACTTCCATGCCGCCAAGCGTTTCTGTACTACACACTGAGGCGTTTGGGCTTGCATACCAAGGAAGCACCCGACCCCCTCGCGCAGCAGATCACTTTGAAAAACCGCGATGAAATTCAACCCTATATTGATGCCTTGTCGGCCCAAAGCTAAGCACCTATGACGAATATTTTTGAACTGGTCAAAGACCCCTACGAGCGCAAGGCGCGCGTAATTCCAGGACTTCTTGTAGCTTTGCCGCTGCTCGTTCCCTTGTTGTGTGTCTACGGCGCAAAGCACCCGGTACTTACAGGCGTGATTGGACTGCTGGGTGGCTGCGGTGCCATTTATGCACTCGCAAGCGTAGCCCGTGGGCGGGGAAAAAAGTTGGAAGAATCCCTAGTGAAAAAATGGGGCGGAATGCCAACAACCATAGCCCTGCGCCATCGCGACAAATTTCTGGATAGCGTCAGCAAGCAGCGATATCACACCGCGATTACAGCTAAGCTGGGTATTGCCATGCCGAACGCAGAGGAGGAATCAGCAGATCAGGACAAGGCGGACGATACCTACATTGGGGCAACCAAGCGACTTCGTGAACTCACCCGTTCCAACAAGCAGCTCCTACTCAAAGAGAATATTGCATACGGATTCCATCGCAATATGTTAGCGATGAAACCTGTTGGCATTTTGTCGTGCCTCTTGGGTATCCTTTATGGATTGCTGATTGCAAAAATCTTGCAGGTTGCGCCTCCACATTTTGACCCTGTGCATTTTGCTGATCCGGGGCTGGCTGCTGGCCTAACGCTGCTCATTTCGCTGGCGTTACTGGCCGCTTGGCTACTGTATTTCGATCAGAGCGCAGTCAGGCGGATGGGGTTCGTCTATGCAGAACGCCTATTCGAGTGCTTGCCGTCTTTGCCTTCTTCGGCTCCGCGGAAAAGAGCACCAAAACCGACGACGGACTGAGAACTGTCCAACAAGCAAACAGGCGCCTGGCTCCGTTGTAGTGTTTGCCCGCAAGGTGACTCCGGCAATACGCGGTGCCGGGTATGGGTTTTCAGGTCGGCAATCCAGCGATGCGCCACCCACACGTCTTCTTCGGGGTGGTTGTTGTCCACGCAGTTGCAGTATTTGTAGCTAACGTGCGCATCAGTGTGCGACAGCAGGATGCGCGCCATCGTCATGTGGAAGCGATGGGCTTGGAGATCGGCTGGGCCTTTGGGGCGCGGCAAGGTCAGCCCTAAGCAGCGCTGGTCATTGAATTCACTCCAGTCGGGGCCAACGACTTGTCCCGCGCGTTCCAGCATCTTGCGCGACTGTTAGTTCTTTCCATTGACCAAGGCAACGGCGACCGTACCCTTCGGGTACTCTAGCTTCTCCGCGAGCAGGTTCATCCAGCGCACCAGCTTGTTCAGCGTCTCATCGTTGGCAATTGCGCGTAGAGGTGGTACAGCAGGTCGTGGAGATAGATGTAGGTCTGCCGGCGTCCTTGCTCGTGGCTCCGCGTGGTTGTGGTCAGTACCCGCTGTGCCCACTCAGGCGTGAGTTCGTCCAGCATCATCTCCGTGATGTCGATGGAGATCAACGGAAATCCGAGCGACTTCCCGATCAGCGCCTTGCGGCCGTCGAAGGCGTGGCTGAGTTCGATTTCAACGCCGCCAAGCACCATCGGCTCGACCTGAACCGGCGGCCCGAGCACGGCAACGTCGAGCCGGAATTTGCTGCCGAATGGCGTCTCCAGAGGATGCTCGGTTGCCACCCGGTCGGCACCCAGCAACAAGTTGCCTTCCAGCGCATAGTCCGACGCATCCGTATCTTTGAACGCCCACGGCATCGCAAGCCCGGCATTCAAGCGTCGGGAGAGTTCGGCAGCGACAAGTTCTTTCGCCTGTCGGTGTTCGGGGCTTTCCTGCACAGCGCGCCACCGGCTGGCTTCTTCATCGTCGAAGTGCGCTTTCGGATTAAAGGTGTGTTGGGCAGGAAGCACGCGGAAGTGGGATCTCCGACGCAACTTCCCGCTCTCAAAGGAGGGGCTGACCCATGTCACCATCTGCCGTGATGCGCCGGGAGACACCAGGGGCCACAGCTTGCGTGCATGTTCCCGGCTGCGAACGTCACGCGCGGCAATCGTAGTCTGGAAAATCCCTTTCCGAGAGAAGACTACGATCGCCTCGTCCATTCTTGTCTTTCCCTTATGGCGATACGGCCGCTAATTTCGTGGTGCCATCCAGCTTGCGGTGAATCAGCGATACCAGCGTCAGGATGTCCAGTGAATCCTGTTCGGACATGGGCTAATTCGCCTTGGGCGCATGAGTCAGCGGATTGCGCACGGCGCCGAACAGGCCGATCAGCAGGTTGGCAAAGCCTTTTTGCTCGCTCTTCTCGGACTCGGTGGTGAGCGGTCCCTAGGATGAATAAAGCGCCAAACGGCGCTTTATTCATTATCAAAATGCACTTAATCTGATGACCCTTAAAAATGCCTGTTCATTGATCTGACTTTTCCCCGTCACATATAGTTCATAGAATTTACGACTCGCATGGACCATGCAACCCAAGTCAATGAGTTGATTTAAAGCATGCTTTTCATCCCTAAGGTTTCAGACAATTTAAGCAACCTGTTGATTAATTTTGATCTCATCCAATTCTTTTACCAATTTAGCTAAGTTCTGCTCTGGATCCAGCCACCAATCAACTGTCCACACTGATAATACCTGCCAGCCTAACCCATTTAATACTGTTGGTCTGAGCTGATCACGGTCTCTTGCTGTAGCTGCTTTAGCGTAGTTTTCACCATCTACTATAATACCTGCAAGATAACTACCTGAATTCAAATTATCCTTAATTGCTATATCTACACAACTATCTCCCTGACCTATACCAAGGTCCACACTCCAGCCTTGTTCTTGCAACTTAGTTTGTAGGTACTGTAGGAATTCTTTTTTAGCCTGCTGTTTACTTTGGTCAGCATAATTTAAATGCAACTGACCACTACGAGCAAAAACTAAGAAGTCTTTTAAATCCCTTACACCCTCACTATTAGTGCGTGCCAAATTAATTTCTTCAGGACTCAAAGCAGAGAAAACATGTAATCCTTGACGAGCGCGAGTAATTGCTACATTTAGACGGCGCTGACCACCTTGACGATTAAGCGCGCCAAAGTTCATAGATAATCGACCATCACGGTCTTCTGCGTAAGTAATTGAGAAAACGATAATATCACGTTCATCTCCTTGCACATTTTCTAAATTCTTAACAAATAAAGGTTCAATGCCTGACTTACTCAATGTCTCTAACTCAGGGTGATTAGCCAATTCATTATCCAGCAAATCTTCAATCAACTTCTGCTGAGTCATATTGAAAGTGACCACACCTAAAGTCAAAGGATTCTCTTGCCCTAACTGTGACTGTAAATGCTGAATAATAAATTCAACAATTGCCTTTGCTTCATTACTATTGGTACGTGTATCACCTTTGTCGTATACACCCTCAACCACATGTAGTTTTACAGCTGTATCCTTAGCAACAGGTGCAGGGAAAGTAAATAAACCACCTTTGTAGTATTTCTGATTACTAAATTGAATGAGACTTTCATAACGACTACGGTAATGCCAATTCAAAGCTAATTCTGGTAACTGAGCAGCAAGACATTCATCCAAAATACTCTCCAGATCTTCAGTCACCTCCTCATCAACCTCTTCTTCAGAATCGCCTTTACCGAAGAAACTGGTTGGTGGCATTTGTTTATTGTCACCCACCACGATTGACTGTTTACCTCTCGCTAATGCACCAATTGCATCCCATACAGGAATCTGTGATGCTTCATCAAAAATTACTACATCAAATTTTGCTTCTGTGTCCAGATATTGGGCAACTGATAATGGACTCATTAATAAACATGGTTTCAAGCCAACTAAAACATCAGGAATTTGACGCATCAACTCTCGTACAGGAATATGACGGCGTTTCTTACCCAACTCTTTGTTAAGAACAGTCCATTGCCCTTTGTAGTGGTTTTGTTCTATAAAAATATTATTCCAACGGTGAATAATTTCCTGACTTGCAGAAAGTTGGTGTTCTTTATCCTGCTGGGCAAAGGACATTATTTTCTGTTCATGTTGTTGGCTGTTAAATTGGTTTAACTCTGGATGCTGACTAAATTGATGCGTAATCCAGTGTCTCGCTAAATTAATATTCAGGCGTTTTAGGGCATCATCCACATTCAATGGGGCATTCAAAAGCTCAAATGCCAATGGTTTTAACCCATGTTGAATCAACTGGCTCTTTATAGCCTGCCAATTTAACCAATGTCTCCAAGATGAACTGTGTTGCTGCAACTGCTGTTGTCTTTCGATAATTTTATTAAAATCAATATCTGAATATGAGGTAATCGCAGTATCACTCTTCAGGACATGATCATTCAGCAATTGCCTAAACGTATTCTCCACCTGAGCGATATTCTGTGTCAGCTCATCCAAAGTATGATTTTTACTAAACTCTACAGCTTTTAATAAAGTTGCTTGATCAGTAATTGACAACGCAACTATCTGCTTAATTTCTTGCCACTGATTGTGAATAGCTTCAAAACTTTGCCATGCGCTATCTTCACCCTGCCAATAAGAACCAAGCTTACTCGCTAACAGTTTTTCACATTCAGTAAATTGTAATTGTTGGCTTTGGATATGCTGCAAGATTGGTAAGTCATGGGCAACTGCCAAAGCTGTTGGGCGTTGAGTTGAGTCTTGATAAGTTTTGACTAAGTTTCTCAGCTGGAATTTAGCAAACCATGAAAATGGGAACATTTTTGATTCTGCTTCACGCCATTTAAAGCCAATTTGACTTAAATCTGCTTGATAAATTTGAGATTGGTATTTCCCTACTAATGAAGAACGCTGTTGCTTAAGATCTTGCGTTAAGTGTTTTGTCTGGGTAATGGTTTTTAAATCGATATCTTTAATCGCATTTAAGAGTTTTAAGTCTGTTTGCTGAACCAGATTAGATATTGCTTTAAAAATCGCAACATCCTGATTAACCTGACTCAGATTCTGCTTTTCACTGAATCCAAAAACCTGTTGCCAAGCAGAAATAGACTTTTGTAATTGTTGTATCTGACCTACAAGTTGGTCCTGTAATAGTTGATATTGCTCCTGCCATGCCAGATTCCAGATAGGTTCGGACAAGCCCTCCGCAAATCCATCCAATACGTCTTTAGCATTTTCATTTACTAGCTGACGCAAGCTTACTGCTTGTGTCACCGTCTTATTCAGCAACTCACGCTTTTCTGATGTTAGTGTTGAAATTTCAATCTCAGGAAAACGTAGATGTGGTGTATCCCGATAACAAAGTTCATCACTCATTGCGGCATACAGACTCCAACCGATCGCATGTACGGTATGGAGATTATTTACATGCTGATTCAGTTCATCACGAGACTGGATTAATTTGTCCGACAACTTTTGCCATTCTGTTGTCTTTAGCTGAGCACTTAGAAAATATGGGTCATTGTTCTTCTGTGCTCTTTCCCGCAGTTGATCCAAAACCTGCATTTTCTGCGCTTTGGAAGAATGTAACTGCAAGCACAACTCACTCAAGCCAATCTGTGTCAAACGACGATAGACAACCTCTAAAGCTGCCATCTTTTCAGAAACGAACAACACAGATTTACCATCTGCTAGACACTGTGAAATCATATTTGTAATGGTCTGGGACTTACCTGTCCCAGGAGGGCCAGAAAGTACAAAAGTACGTCCTAATGCGGCGGACATAACTGCTGCTAACTGTGACGAGTCAGATGATAACGGTGTAAATAATTGTTGAGGTTGATATCGTTGGTCTAGTTGAGCGGGTTGCGGAAAATCATCCTGTTTAATGAATGGTTCTCGTGGTGATTCAATCAGATGATTTACTACAGATTGATTTTTAAGTTGATCCATTCGTGTAGACAAATCAAGCCACATTAAATATTTTGAAAATGAGAACTGACCAATGGCAGCCTCAGCTTTAACTTCCCATCCTGGTATATTCACAATAGCCTTACGCACAATATGTAAGACTTGGTTAACATCTATCCCAGAATCATCTGCCGGCAAAGGGTTTAAACCCGAAATATCTAGTTCAAAATCCTGTCTTAATAATTGTAATAAAGTTGAATTAAAGCGAGGCTCATCATCATACATATACAGGCGATAACCTGTTTTAGCGGTCTCGCGGGTGATCTGCACAGGAATAAGTAGTAGTGGCGCTTTAAAAGTGCGTTTTGAACGCTCTGACTCTTTCCATTCCAGAAAGCCAATAGCAAGAAATAGTGTATTCGCTCCTCCCTCTTCTAAAGCAGTACGTGAGGCACGGTAAACCTCAATTAGGCGCTTTTCCAGTAAGGGTGTATCAAGTGGACTAAACAATAGTTTTCTGGACAGGCTATCATCAACATATTGATTGATATGTTGGCTTTCATTGTCACGCTGGACATCTTTTAGCGAGATGCTATCAATCCCCTTAAATAAGAAACCCTCTTGGTTCGCCAATGCATCTTCAAGTTTCCCCAGTGTTAACTCAGAACATTGTAAGGGTATGCTGTAACGATTGTCCTTAAAGTTTAAGAGCTTGTTACGGAGACTTAGATCAAGCAAACGGCGCAACCAGCGGTCAACCCGCGTGGCTTTACTTTCTACAGGACGTTCAACATCATATACAGGAATAGATGCAGGCGCCCATTCAATTTCTGTTTCATCCAGATGATTTTTCTTATCCTGATATGAGGAAATTGGTTTAATGCCACGCAACCGGGACTGGCGAACATCAATCGCAAGATAGAACTTATGCTGGCGGGATTCATCTTTAATGTACTGTTTTGCTGTTTCAAGTGCGGATGCAAACTTTACTTGTTGTGTGAGCAGCGTTGTTTCTATAAAAACAACTTCACCCAAATCATAACGCTTTCTTAATGCTTGAATATCATCAATGATCAAGTCAACATTTGGCGTCTCATTTAACCAAACCCCAAGATACGAATGTCCTTCTTCAATAATAAGTAAAGTATCTAAGCCTATTTGTTCAGCCAAGGCACTTAAAAGTATTGTCGTGTCTAAACAACATGCTAACTTCTCGTCAAAAATCTGCTTTGCCAAACGTATTCTTTGGCCCGATTTAACAAAGCTTGCTGGGTTAACAATATAATGAATATCTTGTTGTAATAAAGACTCCCATAAGGCATTCAGTTGAGATAGCACAGAATCTCTATCTCGCTCTTGATAACCACTTAATGAACCTAGTTCTTTTGCTTTTAAAATTTCACTGGCCTTAACCAAAATTGGGCTGAGTGCTGAAGCATTGGGTTGTGAAAAACTCGCCAATAATTCTATGGGTTGGCGTTCCCCACCCCAAGTATCAATGGTTAATAAATCAATCTCTGCCCGCTGCTCTGCCAGTATCTCTTCCTTTTCATTCAACCAAAGGATTTCAATACTGCCTTTAAGATTCTCAGGTAACTCCTGCAATAGTTTGATATCAAAAACTAATTTTGGCTTATCAAGAGCCAAGAATTGATTGCCTTCCAAGTTCGCAATATTGATAGTGTGTTCTTTGAAATAATCAGGATTAGAACGAATAACGATTCGAGAACCAGAAATCGTTTCAGTTGAAGAGATTAGGATTTGTCGAATCAGAGGAACTGAATTTTGCTGTAAAACAAAATTCAAAGCTGAAGCACAATCAACCTGCAATGAATATTTTGGATCAAGTTGTTGGTTATTTTCATCTTCTAGCATTATTATCCCCTTTGCAATTTAATCAAACCGAATTAATGGCATGCTTAAAATGCTAAAATCACAATTTTAAATAGTTGATATCTTGTTTTAAAATTATACGAATAACAATAGTTCTCTTACACAAATCATTTCTTTCTCAATTCTATATTGTAAATTCCAACAATTAAAAGAAATCCCATACGCAGTCTTTTACCTCGATTTCGGTAACGCTCGGCTTTGTTGCCCAAAGATTTGAAGATTAAATTTGCCCAAGCTGCCTCAGAATAAGCTTAATTTGATCCCTGTTTATCTTGTGGTTGAGCTTACCCTATCGATATGTTTCCTCGATTGATCAAGGATTTATTGTAAGAGCACCAATTCGTTGTACGGTAGACTTAAGGTATAGGCTTGAGCAAAAAAGCCGTTTACTTATGACCAAAGAAATTTTTAAACAATACCTTTTAGTTAGCTTAGGCTATTTAATCCAAAGCTCATCTTCCTGCATGATTTTTAACATTAGATTAAATAAAACCAGAACTGTCACATTTTTATTAGAGTCTATTCTTTGAAAACTGAATTGAACTCTTCGCTCAGGTGCATTCATATTAACTGGATAATTTTGTATACCTAAATTTAGCTCTTCTCCTAATATTGGCTTCATTCCAGCAATAAAACTTCTAATTCGTTGCTCATCGTCTTGATCTCGACATACAAAATGCAAAAAATTCTTACGTAACTTACCAAAGTGTAATAATATTTTTAGAGCATCAATCTTGTTCTTTCTTTGATATATGTCAGGCCTATTCTCTTCTTGATCGTACAAATCAAGGAAGGTATTGCGTTCATTAGAACGAGACAATTTCCTGGCTTTATTGTGAAGATCCTCAAACCAACCTTCATCTATAATCTCTCCCTCAATATTTTCAACTTTTAAGTTAAATTTTTGGGGGCTCATCCATTTAGTGCACATCAATTGACATCGCTGCAGCCATACTTGAGCTTGGGGATCTTTGCTACGGGCATCTCTAAAATTTATCAAACGTTGATAAGGTGTCAGAGTACTATTCTCGATACTAAACTTCTTCTCTTGTTGGCCAACCATTGTGAATGGCTGTGTTTGCTGATGATAAGAATCAAACCATTTCTGCTGCTGAGTATAACGATTTAAGTTTATGTACTCTGTACTTGACTTCACTGGACCAAAACACTGTTCTAATACTTTTTTTGAAATGATACACGGCAAATTATAAATTCGATCGACTGCTAATAAATCCAAAACATGAAGGTAATTTGAAGCCGTCTGTTCAATACTGCTATGCCCGATCCATGCTGCAAGCACCTGCCACTTATGTTGGATGATTTCTTCATCAGCCCGTGCTTTTACACCGAACAATAAATCCCGCATCTTTTTTGCTTTTCCCCAACCGCAATCAGTATACGTATGGACCATTTCTTTTGACCCAAGCAACGTTATTGCGAGATAGTTCGCTGCACTATGACGCAGTGTGTGAAAACTAAATCCATGGTGTATACCTAATATTCGATTAAACAAATCTACTGTAATTTTACTAATACAATGATCAGTTAATACACGTTGATTCACACTAAAAAGTAGGTCATCTTGATAATCAGTCATATACTGCTTATATCGATGTTGGATGTAATGTTGTACTACTAAAAATTCATGATCTGACAAGGCAATTTTCAAGGGTATTTGACGATTTGCGCTTTGCGACTTCAAACGTCGATATGAATTGTCTCGGATATGAAGCGTTATATTATTAAAAATTGAACTTTTACCATCCTTAAAGAGTAATTCTGGGCAGATAACATCTTGTATTTTAAGACAACGGACTTCATTTAATCGAAGTCCAGTTCTATAACTCAATAAATACATCAACTTTAAACAACTTAGATGATCCCCCCATTCTGATGCCGTAGGTTCTTGGCTTAAGCTTTCTAATTGTTCCAGCAGCTTGCCAAATAACGAAGGACTCACTAAGCGTGCATTGCAAATTTGTAAATGTTTAAAATTTGAATTCTGTAATACCAATACCTCTGGCGCATCATAGTGCTCTTGGCAAAATTTATGAAAATCTTTCAGACGCCCAAAACGGTATTGTGCGGTTTGATGCATTTTCTTAGAGGTTTTTCCTTTCACTGATTCACGTTGAGTTGCTTTTTCATCACGCTCACTACTGTAGTTCAAGAGCTGCCGATACAAATCTTCATAATCATCACTAGATTGTTGCTTTAAATCTAATTTATTGAGCCAAATTTCAAATATAAATTCTTTACCAAAAGATCCTAAATAGCTTTCAATGGTTGATAATTGAAGTCCTTTATTTTTCAAATGTAATAACCATTGAATTAAGCGTAGTTGCGCCTCGATTAAAAATAGTTCATCAGTATTAGCATCATGCATCTTCTGCTCTAGAGCACTCTGGGTTTCTTTCCAATGACGAATCGTACGCTCTTCTCTGTTCTTCTTTTTATCTAAACGTTCAACTTTTTTAGCTCTACTCTTTTTTTGATCAAACAACATCAACTCGTACGGAATCGTTTGTAATTTACGATGAACTGTAGGAACTTCAATATGTAACTGCTCTTGCTCAAATTGAATAGTTTGATTGACTGGTTCAACGACTTGATCACGCTTGTGACTCCACAGCAAGCTTGATTCAGATGGTCTTAAAGAAACAGTATGAATCTCTTGTTGTAGTACATTACTCAAAAAAACATCTAAACTAAGTTTGGGATTAAATTCAAGTACCATCTGCACATCATTAAATGCACGAAATCCACGGCGTTTAATTTGATATTTTAGATCGCTCAAACTTTTTTTCGAACCAATTTTGCTTAGGCTTTCCAAAATACAGGCTTGTATAGATACTTGCAGACGATATACTTTATGAGTCTCTTTCAATTTTTTCAAATATTGCAAAATTAACTGAGCATATGGATTTAAAAAGACATGCCTCCACTGGTATAACTTTCTCTGTTCTACGTCATTACCATATTGGGAGTTTTCAACACGATAATGCAATAACAATGGATTCGTGATCCTTTTGTAGCCGGAATGATATAAATGTAAACAATTCAAATCTGTATCAAGTTCTATGGCATCCTGCAATTGCTTCTGGATGGCAATCAGATGCTGTTCGTCTGAACAGCCTGAAATATAGATCAAACTTAAGCATAAATTCCCCCATAAACTTTGAGAATCATCCCAATATTCAAGTGATTCTTTCCAATATTGTTTCAACTCATTAAGTACCTGAGCATGTAACTGCCCCTGTTTTAACCGGGACTCCGTACTTTCAATTTTTCGAGGAAGCACAATACGCTTTGTATTTGGAATTAGCTTTATTTTGTATGGTTTTCCATTTAGCTGTGTAAGGTTGAATTGCTTCCTTCTTTTCTTAAATTCATTTTCAGTAAATTGCATCAGCTTGGATTGTTCAGCTCGGCTCAATTTACGACTCAAATATTCAACTCCATCTTTAAGATCATGCCATTTTTCCTTGACCTGCTGATCAATTTTTTGCTGCATATCTTGTGGCAGTACTTCAGGTGAAAAAGGCTGTCTATCTAGCCACTTCTGCACCAAATTCCCCATATCAACAAATAGTTTATCTAGTCGCGGTTTTATTAGTTCTTCAAATTCTTGCATACAACTATTTTCGCTCTAAGTGTTGAATTGATAGAGATTTAATATTCTCTAGAAGCTGCTGACGTACTTGTTGCACATATACATTCGGAATAACGGAAGAATGAGGATGAAACGCCTCGCGGTCGCGTTGGTCATGACCATAAAGGGCCTGAATTAAATTAAATGCTAATGATGGTTTACCCTCTTGCTGCTCATGCATCAAAAAATTCATATCAAAATGGCGTAACCAATTTGAATACATATTTCTGGGAAAAATCTCTCGCATATAGGCATTTACCCAGCTCCTTGATAACGGGATTAACTTAATTTTTTTACTCTGCCACTCTTTGACAGTCATCGGAAGGCTCTCGTTACTAACTAGGACCATTCCAAAAAGATCATTTATAGTAATTTTCTTCTTTACAAAGACTTGTCTAAAAAATAAACCGTATGCTTCAATAATTTGTTCTAAAAAAGTAGTGTAATTTTGCAATGCTTTGATGAAAAAATCAGATAATGGGATAAAGCGACCATCCTTTCTTGCCTTACTATTTTTCTTATCATTCACATATAAAAGCTTGAGTTCAAAACAGTAATCATCCAATTGACCCAACAGACTTTCTTTAGGTCGATTTGTTAAACACAACAAACTAACATGCCACATCCAGCAGGCATATGCATTCAGTTGATTAATGATATGTTTATGTTTTTGAATATTCTCTTCACAGTGCTTATGTAAGTAATTAAATTGCTCTTGTACGAAATTTGGTGCAAGTGCAAGTTGGCTCCCTATCCGACCTATAGATAAAGCAGATCTAATTTTAAATTTTTGTTGCAATATATTAAGTTCTGCTGTGTCTTCATCAAATTGAGCAGAATGCGGTGTAAGCACTGTTTCTAAATAGCAAAGATATGTAGTATCCAGTTGAGCCTTTGGAAGCCCGCCATAAAAAATACCGGGCATATGATGCTGACTATCCCGGCCCGCGATCACATGTGCAAGATATTCATTAAATGTTTCATAACATATATGAAAATATAATTGTGCTTGAAGTTTTTCAACGGTGATCGAACCTACAAACTGATTATCAAGCCATTTCTTAAGCTTGGTATTAATATAAGCTGAAGATATAGATGGATTATCTCCTTGCTCGATGTAGTCAAACCATGCCGCAGGTAGATGTAGTTGATGCGACATCTCTTCATTCCATCGCACATGATTAAGACGCTGTATTTTCTGCTCTGAAATTTTTAAATCTAAATTGAGTAAATATTCCCGTCGTTTTCGTGAACCTTTTTGGATCAAAATTCCATCTTGAATAAGCTCGTTAAAATTCATCAGTGCAACGGGTGATAATCCTGTCAACAGTGATAATAAACATGCAGCAGCTATTGCAGCATCTTTCCAGTTTCCAAATAATTCGGCTCTTAGTACATATACAACTTGCTTCAGTACGTCCGGCGCTAAATAATGAGGATTTGTAATAAATGGAGCATGCCGGCGTTGGCGATGACGCGTGTAATGCGCAACATAATCACTAATTATATGATTAAATTGTTTAGTCTTTTCATCTTCTGAATATAACTCTACTTCAGCGTCTGCAAGCTCAATTTCACCATCTTCATCTTTGTGAAGAGAGGCATCATGAAAACTGATTTTTGCGTTATATCCGACATCTTCTTGCTTACCTGATTTTATTTCACGAAATATTCTGACTTCGTTTTTAGTTGGCCATTGTAAAGCTTTCCGTTCTTTTGACTTACGTTGACGAAGAACAACACTACGATCATCTAGTCGTATAAATATGATCAATAGTGCCGATAAATATTCAATTACTTTTATTTCTTGAAAATCATTAATATTAAAAAGTTGATTACGATCCTCGTTTTTCAAGCTACGTTCGTACATGACATAACGATTTAATAGCTTACTGCATTCTTCAAATAATTCAGCATTACTAGAATGCAGCACATATCGTGATACATAACGCAAGAGATCACAGACCTGTTTTTTCTTATTCTCACCTTTAGGAATTTTTGAAAAATCTTGGTAATGTCGATAAGTTAAAAAACTTGCTTGCAGAATCAGATAACGTTGAGACGTTAAATTTTGCGTATTACTAGTATCAGGAGATGCAAAATAACTTAAACAAGCTAGCAAATAATAATTACCAATTTGCCTCGTACTAGATATATAGCCGTATATCTGTTGCGCCTTCTCATATAGCGCATGAACTTTTTCATACAAATCATCTGATAGATCGAGAAATTGTGTATTCACAACTTCATCACGTAGCAGACAATAATCTTGTTGAAATTCTTCTGCTAACTCTAAAAATCGCTTTTCTCGTTCAGTCATTTGCATATTCA
>NZ_VCMZ01000002.1 GCF_006352475.1 Acinetobacter pullicarnis | reverse complement strand
ATCAGGAACTCACTGAAAGCAGACGTTTCTGAAAATAAACAAGGCACAGCGCTTGAAAATTTCGAGACATCAACGTTTTGCCAAAAGGCTAAAAATGCGTGCACTACTCATTTCGCATTTAAAGAGAGCATCGGTTATTAGGCAATAACGATGTGGCCAAAATTTGTCGACCACTACACTATCTCGTAAACGAGTTTGATAGACGTCAACTAGTACGTATTTTTAGTGTAAGGTCATATTAATGCACGATGCTAAACTCTGCTGTGAGCTAGGTAGGATGTATAAATACCATAAATATTTCAATGCTTTACTTTTTAAAGCTCAAGTGAGTTACTCAGTTCCGACTGTTGGTGGCAGATTTGGAATCTCGCGATTTGTCTTAAATGTCAGCCAAGCAAGTCTCTCGCTAATAAAGTGTTGACTATCCCTGACAAAGTAAACAATTTCTTGCCATAATCAGACTTAAGCACTTTACTTAGAGTGTATGTGCGCCGCTTAATGCATCAATGCTGCTAATTCCTGATTGACATCAATCACTTTGTTTCCTGTTTGATACTCTGAGATAAACAAGATCGAATGATGCAAAAGGGGACTATTTAAATACTGAGGGAACAAATGGCAGTAGATTTGAGCATAGAAACCGCTCTGCTCCTAGAGCGCTGGCAAGGCATTGTAAACTCGATGGCTCAAGTCGCGGAAGTGCCTTGTGTGCTGATTAATCGATTAGATAAAAACGAAATTTGTCAGGCTGTTGGCAGTGTGTCAGTACCAACTTTTTATTGCGGTGAACCTGTTCCATTGGCACTTAACACTTATTTTCCCAAGTCATTTCCAGTAACCAGCCATTACTAGTTGAAAATGCAATCGGTACCCGATATGAAAACAATAACCCAACATTTGCAGCAGGCTTTAGTTATTACTATGGCCTGCCATTGCTTTGGCCTAGCGGAAAAACTTTCGGTACTTTGTGTATGTTGGACTTTTCAAGCCCAGATCGGGCATCACAACACTGTTCCTTACTCACACTTTTTAAGCAGGCCATTGAATACGATTTACAGATGCTTCAACAACAGCAAGATCTGCTAAAGCGTGAGCAACAAGCAGACAAAAAATTATACAACTATTCAATGAGATGTCAAATAGGATAAGACCGGTAACTAATAATAAGTTGCTTCAATCTGAGTTGTTTGTACTTTTGACAAGCCAATACCAATACTGGCATCAGGAACTGGATAAGCAGCTTAATCAAACCGTCCTGACTGATGAAAACTCCATTCATATAGCGGCACTGGTTCGAATTTGGTCAAATTTGTTGGCGATTGCCCATGAAACAGAATGGTTGAGAGCTACGGCAGTTCTAGAACCTTATAGTTGTGATGCTGTTGCGTCACTGGTCATGCAACTCCATTATTAGAACAAGCAGTGTATAAAACAGCGCTGACCCTTGGTGCTGATCTCGTTTTGAGGAGTCATTTGCCTAATCCACTGTTACTAAGTGGGAAACCAGAGTTATGGTCTCTGATAGGACTAGCTATCACGAGCTTTTTAGTTGTTGGCGCCAGCGGTACAAGTATAACTATTTTTGTCAGTAACCGATTAAAAGGTAAGTACAGAGTTTTGGAATGGTCCCTTCTTGTAAAAGGCCAGACGATGCCGCTGCGTTTTACCCGCGATAATCAAGCGCTTTATGGTTTTGCAACAGTATGTGCCGAGTTAGCGGGTGCTGTTCTTGAATCTGGTGAGTGGCAATTAACTGAGAGTCTTCAGCAACAGAGTCGTTATCTCAACTCAAATCGTGATCACGTTGACGACATTGAAAGCAGGAATGCTTCAAGAACTGCTAATGGCATAACCAGGCTTATCTGCTTATCGATACCGGTGATGGGAGACGATTTATAAACACTCAGCGATGATCAGCGAAGTTGTGTTTTAGTTTTCTTGTTGGCACTACATCCGGTATGGCGGCCTTTAATCTGAGTGACACTTGGGATAACTGAAAAACTGGCTGTGATTCTGCTGAACGGAGCTTGGTGCTAAGCATGTTGGCGTCATTCAAAGCAAGGTCAACACTGCTATTAACGTTTACGATTATCTGACGGACGTGCTGCTGCGCGTCAACCAACATCCAGTAAGCAAGGTACATGAACTAATGCCGAAGTTACGGAAAGCTCAGTTCGAAAGCGCATTACAGCGTTCAGCTCTATTTAGCAATCCCGATGCTTCGGTAAAATAAGCCACGGAAAATGCTCCGGAGGCCGCATGCACACTAAATAGATGACGTTAGACGAAGAGTTGGATTTAAACGAGCAAATTATAGAGCCTGCGACCGGAAAAGCCAAAAGTTTATAAATACAGCTAAAACTCAAATCAAGCAGGCGAATATTGTACAAAACAATACCATTGCTACAGAGATAACTTCAAGTCTGACAGATCTATGCTAGAGTTAAATCAACGATTTAATTCATTTTTCTATGCAGGATCTTTGAAAAATGCAGTAGAAAAACGGAGAAGTACATGACCTTTAGTTTAGCTCAAACAGCTAGTGCAGAAACCACACTAAAAGCACCTGCTGAAGCAGATCAGAACCTGCGGGATATCACTGAACTGGCGTGTTATATCTGTGATGCACCAGTGGCTATGGTGACGCGAACCGATGACACAAAGCTGAATCTAATTGCAAAAGTTGGTATTTCGCGTACCTCTGTATTAATTAAAGAGTCCTTTTGCGTGTATGCAATGGAAACACCTGATGCGGTAATGGTGGTCCCTGACGCTACTTTAGATCACAGATTCAGTACCAATGCTATGGTGATTTCAGGACCTGGCTACCGATTTTATGCTGGCTCGCCGCTGATTGATCCCGAAGGTGCAGTGATTGGTACTATTTGTGTCTATGATCATGTTCCTAAGCAGCTGAACCAGCGGCAGATAAGCTCTTTGCAGGCTCTGTCCAGACAAGTGATCGCCATACTGGAGCTGAAAAAAGTCGGCGAAATTACATAATACCAGCATGACGGATGCGCTGACAGGGGTGAACAACAGAAGAGCTTTTGACCTCAAGTTTGAAGCTGAATTTGCTCGCTGGCAAAGAACAGGACAATCTTTTGTACTGGCATTGATTGATATTGATCACTTTAAGAGTTTTAACGACAGCTATGGTCATGCCGCAGGAGATGAGGCACTGAGTCAAGTCGCGGCTCTGTTTCAGCGCCATAGCAGGAACTATGACTTTTTCGCCCGTTATGGTGGTGAAGAGTTTGTGCTGATCCTGCCAGGCACAGACAGCGTCCGCAAATAAAACACTGGAAAAGTTAAGGCTGGTAGTGGCTAACCATGAGTGGTTATTACGACAATTAACGGTCAGCATAGGTTTGGCCAGCGCTGATTTATTTGACGACAAAAAGCAGTTGCTCGAAGTCGCCGATCAGATGTTATACAAAGCTAAAACCCAAGGCCGCAATCAAACCAGTGTGTTCGCCACACTGTAAGAGATCTGTTCATGCTGCGCTGATCTCAAGACCTCATAAAAACTGAGGTCTTGCTTCGGTCGATAAGCTGGTCTGATATTGGCATTATTTATTCCTTTCAAATACATGGGTAATGCGACTTACACAGATTTTTTATGCTCTCTTGGACTCCATGTGAAGGAGATCGTCACATTCTTTACATATAGAAAATAGAGTTCTTTAGCCAGCTGCAATTTCAGATTAACCGATTCGGTAAGCTTTCTGCATTTCCGGAGACAACTTTTTTAGCCAGCTTGAGAGACTGAAGCCTTTCTATCGGTACTATTTAATTTAGTAAAATACAGATGTTCATCCCAGCGAGGACCGAAATCTACTTCTGCAAGACTTACAAGCTGTTTGTTTCTGCGAAGACGATGCTTTTGATGGTAATCTTCGGCGGGCCAAAATAACCATTTTGTTCTCCGGCCTCAATCACCTCGGGAGATTTCTCCTTTCCAATCGCTTGAATCAGTTCTTCAGCTACTTGTTTTTGCTCCAGATCAAAAACAAAAAGTATCTGGCGATACTGGCCCTGCTTTCTACCATGAACAGACCATGATTCAAAACTTCCAAGAAGTTCCCTGTAGCTGATTTGGTCTTTATCGTAGATCACTCTGACGACTTCGGCGTGTCCGTTGATGTTGCGGTAACTCGGATCCAGAGTTGATGCTCCAGCGTAGCCAACACGTGTTTGCACTACTCCCTGCGTCCCTCCAAAATTAGAATCCGGTCCCCAAAAGCAACCCATGCCGAAAACCGTTTGACTAAGCTTCCCGATTTTCAATGCTTCTTCGATTGCTTCAGGGGTTGCAAATTCATAGCTTTCAACACCGTCTTCTTTTTCATTTTTAGATCCGACATATTTTTCTCCTAACTTTCAAGAATTGTAGCCACTCCCATTCCTCCCGCCGTGCAAACGACGATAAGGCCACGTTTTCCAGGACCAGCTGAGTGCAGTATCTTTGCTAAAACTCCGACGATCTTAGCGCCAGTAGCCGCAAACGGATGCCCAAGGGCAATGCTACTTCCACGGACATTTAGCTTCGAGCGGTCAATTTTCCGAGAGGCTCTGATCGTCCCAAACGTGTTTTGCAGTATTCAGCAGACTCCCACGCCTTCATCGTGCAGAGCACTTGTCCAGCGAACGCCTCGTGAATTTCGTAAAAATCAAAATCCTGAAGCTTTAAGCCGTTTCGCTTCAATAATTCACTGACCGCCACAGTTGGGGCCATAAGCAAACCTTCGCCAGCGACATAATCCACGGCGGAAGTATGAGAATCCACAATCTTAGCCAACAGGGGCCAATTATTCTTTTTTGCCTCTTCTTCTGATGCTAAAAGAACGGTGGATGAGCCATCTGTGAGCGAGCTTGAATTTCCCGCCGTCAAAGTCCCTTTTTCTGATTTATCAAAAACAGGTTTTAACTTCGACAATTTTTCCAAAGTTGTATCAGCACGCAAAATTCCATCGGTCTTATTTCCTTGGAATGGAAAGACGAGATCATCATAAAACCCATCTTTATATGCTTGAGCTGCATTTCTGTGACTTGCCAGCGCTAACTCATCTTGCTCTTGGCGAGAAATATTCCACTCTTTAACCATGAGTTCGCAATGCTCACCCATTGATTTTCCGGTGCGTGGCTCAACCACTGCGGGCAACACTGGCTTTAGATCGCTAGGTTTAATTCCTAAAATGATTTTTACTTTCTCACCAAGCGTTCTGGCAGAATTCAACGCAATCAATTTTCTTGCGAAAGTTCGACTAACCATAATGGGCAAATCGCTGTTGCTATCAACCGCCCGCAATGCCACTTTCAATTTGGTGGCTAGAAATTTTGTGAGCAATCTGAATCGTATTTTCCAAGCTCGTTCCGCAAGCACGTTGCACGTTATATGCCGGAGTGTTTGGATGCAAACCGGAGGATTGAACGACTTCACGAGCCAAATTCCAGTTAGCCGAGCTGTGCATGACAGCTCCTAAGGCTACATCGCCCACAGTTTTTCCTTCCAAGTTATATCTATCAACTAAACTCTTTAGGCTCGCCGTCATTAGTTCTTCACTTGAGACGTCTCGATATGCGGTCATAGATTTCATAAATGGAATCCGAGCTCCACCTACGATATAAACGTTTCTCGTTTTCATAATTTCACCTCCGGCTTTGTGTGCCGTTCAAAAACTTCTCCGACCTTCACGTCGTACGATTCAAAAATGTAGTCTTTGCCAAGCATCTTGGCTTTTTTGTGTTCGGGATGCTTATCCCAAGCATCGAAAGCTTCTCTGGTAAGGAACTCGACAATTAGAACATCTTCACCGTTAGGAGAAGAAAACCGCTCATGGCTTCCGTAACCAGGAATGGCTTCGACAAGCGCGGACATCTCGGCGTATCTTCTTTCAAACTCCCCACCGTGCTCCTTGGCAACACGACTGCGGACAACTGCTATAATCATTGATCTGACTCCTTACTAAGCTAATTACAATCCTCAAAAAAAGATCTCGTTTTCATCGAAGCTTCCAACCACTTGTCGAGATCCTTGAACTTGGGGTTTCTCAGCTTCTTTGTCCCAACCAGTATTGTCGGGAAATTTAACTTTCCAGTAGTATAAAGGGATCGCAGTTCATCAGCTGCCGCGTCGTCTTCGTGAACATCTAAAAAATCAAACTCGATTCCTTTTTCTTTCAAGTACGACTGGTAAATCTTGGTTTTATGGCAGTCTTTATGACCGAACAGCTTAATCAACACGAACGGCTCCTTTTTTCAAAAGGTTCACTTTCATAAACCCCCTCGATTTAAAAATTATTCTACAAACTTCAATGACTCGAGTTGATGCAGAATCGAGCCCCAGGGCTCAGGACCATCTGGAAAAACGTGCCCTAAGTGGGCTTCGCACACATTGCATAGCACTTCGATTCTTCGTCCGTAAGTCGTGTCCAGTTCATATTGAATTACGTTGTCGGCGACGGGCTCAGAAAAACTCGGCCAACCTGTTCCCGAATCAAACTTAACGTTCGAATCAAACAGTTCAGTGTCGCAGCCCGCGCAGGCATACCGTCCTGCCTCATAAAATGAACAGAGTTCCCCAGTGTGAGGGCGCTCGGTGCCTTTCTTCCGCATGACATTAAATTGAGCGGGCGTCAGAATTTTTTTCCACTCTTCCTCGCTCTTTTCTACTTTTCTAGGAGGAGCGGGAGTGCCGTTATCGAGATAGTTGTTAATGCTTTCCCAGTTGAACATAAATTTGCTCCTTTATTTTTGGGTTTGTTCTTTAGCTATCAATCCACGCGAAGAAGTCAGTCGCGCTACCAATGAATTTTCCATCCACAAAAACTTGCGGAACAGTTTGAAGGTTGGTTTTTTTCTTCAACTCATCATAAGTCTTGGGATCGTCATCCACGCGAATTTGTTTAAAATCAACTTTTTCAGAAGTTAAGTACTCCTTCACGCGTTTACTAAACGGACAATGGTCTTTTGTGTAGATGACAACGTTCTTAAGTTCTTTCATTTTTTCCTCTTTCGTTTGATTCATGGTTTAATCTCTCTCAAAATGGCACGTGTACCCGTGGGGATTCTTCTTCAAATAGTTTTGGTGATACTCCTCAGCGTCATAAAACTCTTTTTCCAAGGCTACCGTCGTGACCACGGGATTCTCGAAGCGACCGATCTCATTGACCTCATCAATCACGTTTTCGATAATCGCTTTCTGTGCATCGTCACGATAGAACGCTGCCGAGCGATACGAAGTGCCAACATCATTTCCTTGGCGATTCTTCGTAGTCGGATCATGGATTTTGAAAAAGTAATGTAGAATCTCTTCGAGAGATATTTCGTCTTGGTCGTATTCCACGCGAACCGCTTCGGCGTGCCCCGTTTTCCCTGTTATAATATCGGCGTAGGTAGGATCATCAAAATCTCCGCCAGAGTAGCCCACCTTCGTTGACGTCACACCGTCCAGACTCCTAAGGAGGTCTTCGAGACCCCAAAAACACCCTCCGGCAACGATCACATAATCTAGTTTCATAAAGCCTCCTTAGTTTTCATCCACTTACTGATTAGACAGAGGTGGTCCCACTTGTTTGAACAACTAAAGCGTATTTATAAGTGATATTCCGCTCTAGTTAAGCCACCTTGTTTTGTTGGGGTAGCTGATCATAGTAAAACTCATTTGGTGTCAATTTGTCTAGACTCGAATGAGGTCGTTTCAGATTATAAACTCAAAATATGCACTCAATTGCTTTTTCGCATCTGTGACACTGCTATAAGCTTTGAGATACACCTTCATATTTAACGCTCCGCCATAATTTCAACCATCACATTATCAATCCATCGACCTTTACCATCCATACTGATTTGAATGCCATTTGATTTTCAATAAATGCATCACGAACTGACTGCCTTGGTCTGTATTAAATATTTCAGGTGATCCATATTTTTCAATTGCTTCATTTAAAGCCGATCCATACTAATCGATACCCTATGCGCAAGTACCTTGCGGCTATGCCAATCAATCACAGCACATAAATTAAGCCTTTTCTCGTGCCGTACCTTTGATTACTGTAGCCCTGGCTTTTTTTCAGCCCTTAAGGATTTTTATATTCTTATTCCCATGAGGAAATGTTGTGCATGATAATTAATTAATACTTTCATAGCCTGTTTTAGTTAGCTGTAGTAATCGGTTTTTGTGGGCTGTTTTTTGATGAAAGTTCTTAATTATGCCGCGCATTTCCCGTGCCTTGGTAAATGAGAAAGCTCCAAAGGGGCAGCGCTGCGGATGGCTTCGTTCATGCTCTAAGACCTGGGCCTGAGCTAGTAGGTTTTCTTGGTCTCGTCTCGAGTAGCCTTGATTTGCGGATTTCACTTCGTTTCCAGCTATTTGGTATAGCAGACAAACAGCAGGGCATTGTCTTTTTTAAAATCACGGCCGAGCCTGCGGCCGAATTTAGAGCTAAAAATCCGAAGCTCACGTCAGAGCAAGCTCAAAGCCCACCGTTTGCGGACATTTTTTTTAATGGCGGACCCGATCATCCATTCTTAAATTCGCTGCAAATGTCGTGCATATCAAGAGTGCTGATAACTCCCACTCGCCTTGGCTTGCCATGCTTTTAAGTATTATAGAGCAGGAAGCAAAATCAGGGCTTCCTTCACGTTAGTCAGAAAGCTGACCGAAATTATCTTCGTGCAAGCGTTAAGAATCCAATGTCTGCCTGGAAACTGATCGAAAATCCGCAACTCAGCAAAACCTTGGAAGCTATTCATCATAGTCTCGATAAAAAATGGGGTCTTGACGATCTCGGGATTGCGGGGATGTCGCGTACGAACTACAAAATTTAAGGAGCTGTCAGGCATGACACCTCTTGATTATTTAACCTATTGTCGGCTTGAAAAAGCAAAGCAGCTGCTTAAAGATCCGGTAAGTCTGTTCCGAAGTGAGTGAAGCCATTGGGTATCCGGCACATGAACACTTTCAAAAGTTGTTTAAGAAAAAAATTGGCAAAACTCCTAGCGCGTACAGAAAAGAAATTCTGAAAAGGTGTAAAAATGAATATCTATAACTCTCCTGTTACCAAAATAGCTTTCTGGGTCATCGTCGTCGGCAGTGTATTCTGTCTTCTTTCCCTTTATTCTTACCTCTTCTTCCTCTTCACTACTTGAAGGATTATGGCGAAATAGGAGATGCTTTTGGAGGTATTTCGAACCATTCGTACAGATACTAGGTTCAGTAGTTCTGTTTTTAGCGCTGAAAGCCCAGATTGATGCGAATAGAATCCTTCATCAGCAAATCGAAAAAGAAAACACGAAGGAGCAACTAAGGCACGAGTTAGATCAACTTCACGAACTTTATATGTTCGTCGAAAGAAACATCAAAAATTTTAGTTACGATCAAGAAAAGACCGTTGATGGCAAGACGCAATGATCCTTCTGTATTCTCGAGCGAATGTTTCATTGAGGATCTAGAGAGCTTAGATGTTGATATTCACAAAGATGACGACATTTTAAGGTTCGACGGGGTTAAAGAAATTATGAGCATTTTGAACAGCGTTGACCTATATTTCGACAAAATCAAAGACAGCGAGATTGCACCTTATCATAAGAGTTTTTATAAAACGCTTATGCAGCACGAACTTCTCTTCAGCGTTTTTCCTTATCAAGATCTCGACAATCAAGCGTACCTAAAACAAGAGCATTGCCCAGAGTGTGGTGAATATCATGCAAATTATCCGCCACTGATTTATGACCGGTTACAGAAAATTAAAAAAAGTTTCTCCTGATGTATTATGGATATTTATTCGGTATCGGTCCTACCAAAAAGCTATTTGTAGTATCTCGAGTACGTGCTGTGGTGTAGTAATTCCAATCTTAGAAAACTCAAAGCTTATTCTGAAACTATCGGAATTGTCGGTTGGGTGAGACTTAGTCGCCCCGTAAAGCCTTATCGGGGCGGCAAAGATAACTTTTTATATCACTGCTATTGATGACGTCCTTTGTTTACTAAAGTTGTAAGCCCTTATTCTTTGTTTTAGACCTTCAACCACTCCGGGCTTGTCACTAGGAGAGTCCCCTTGGCTAACCTTAGCCGTCAGATCGTATTCAGCGATTTCTAGCCGGTCCCCCTGAATCATTTTACGCCAACCGTTCCACAACTTAGGGTCAAGCTCTTCGGTACGCCAACCATCGGTCGGTTCGCTCCGACTCGCTAAAGCCAGATCCCTGATTTGGTTCTGGAGCGTTAGATCGTCAATCATTGTTCGGCGTCAACTATCTTGGCCGGTTCGCGTCAATTATGATGGCCGGTTAGGTTTTTCTCATTTTTCCTACTTCCAGCTTGTTTTAACTGATGTTGTTTTCGATAGCTTTCTCCTTCTAATTCTATAATTGTCGCGTGGTGGATCAGCCGATCTATGGCCGCTACCGTCATCATGCTGTCTGGGAAGATCTGATCCCATGCACTAAACGGGTGATTGGCTGTGATGATCAGGCTACCGCTTTCATATCGATGCGCGATAAATTCAAACAGTACCTGGGTTTCTGCATCGGTTTTTTCACATAACCAATGTCATCAATGATGATCACCTGATACTTATCCAGCTTGCTCATCTCGCTCATCAGATCCAGTTCGCGCTTGGCTTGTTGTAACTGTTGTACCAAGCCAATGGCTGGAAACAGTTTGCAGCGTATGCCTTGCTCAATCAGCCGGTAACCCAATGCATTGGCTATGTGTGTTTTGCCGGTGCCACTGGGGCCAATCAGCAGGATATTATCGGCGTGATGTGCCCAGGACAGGTCTTGGTGCAACTTGGCGATGAGCGCTTGATTTGTCCGGCTGAGCACGCTGTTATCCAGAGTGCTTAAGGTTTTTCCCGGTGCCAGCCTCCCTTCGCGTACCCAGCTTTGTGTGCGCCGTGTAAAGCGCTCTGCGAGCTCGTATTCGCATAATGCCGCAAGGTAGTCACTGTGCGACCAGCCTTTTTCTACCGCGGTTTGCCAGAGTTTTTCATAGTGCCTGACGAACGCCGGCAGCCTTAATTCTTTGAGCAGTAATGCAACGGAGGAAGTCAAAATGGCACCTCCACATCGTGTTTCGCCTGTGCCTTTAATGACGTTAGCAGTGCATCATAACTTTGCAGGTTATGTTGCTTTGTCTTAATGTCTGGTGCGCTTTGCGGGGTGTAAAAGCGCTCCTGAATGGTTTTGGCACTTTCAAACAGACCGGCTCTGGCCTCTTGCAACAAGGTCTCTCCCAGCTCTTGTTCGCTATCGTATTCGCTCGCCAGCCATAACACCGTGACTATCCATTTACAGGCATCCTGTGCTGGTAACGCATCATCCACTAACTGCCACAACTGCCGGTAATTGTCGTCAGGTAAGATATCATCCCGCAGTTGCGAGTAACGAAACGCCTGCGGTTTAGCGGCCAGTGAGCGGATAATATGCCGGTAGTTGATACAACGTGCACGGCTTTGGCCGAGGGCCGGGTAAATTCGTGGCAAGGTCAGCGCCACTTGCTGGCCCACATAGAGCACCAGTTTGTTATGATACAGCCGTACTTGCAGGCGTTCGCCAATCAGTCGTGATGGCACGCTGTACACCACCCGGCGCACTTCAATGGTGGCACTACGGGTGACTTTAATGCTCAGCAAGGTGTAATCAACAGCATCATATTCCGGTAAGGCTTGCAGGGTTTGCTGTTCTTCTAAAAAGCGGCTGCGTGAGCGCTGGTTTAGCTTGCCGACGATTTGATCAATAAAGGCCTGGTAGGCTTCGATACTGTCAAAGTCACTGTGGCCGCGAAGTAGCAGGTGCTGCGCCAGACGGCGTTTAAATGAGCCATTAGCGCACTCCACTACGCCGTTCTCATGCGATTGCCCCAGGTTATTGCGCGTTGGCGTCATGTTGTAATGCTCGCACAAGTCCTGATAGGCATCTGTCCAGACATTTTGCGTATTGTTCCTGGCGGCACTGAGGCTATCGGTGCGATGCTCCACCGGACAGCCACCAGCCTGCGTCAGCGCACGCTGTAAACCGGTAGATAAGGCAGAATAGCTCTCACCACCCTGAACCACAGTGATGGAACGCCAGCCGCTATAAGCGAGGCGGAACTGATACAGCAAATGAGCAAAGGGTTGCTGCTTAATGGTGATCGGGCTATCAGGATGAGTAAAATCAGAGAAGCCCTGTAAACCGGGTTGAGCTTGCTGGCGGAAGATGACATCTTTCTCCGGGCCATGTAGTGCTTTCCATTTCTTAACCCGACGCTGCAATGTTCTCAGAATTCGCTGGTCATATTGGTTTGGATAGAGCGCCTGCAAATGCTCCAGCAAAGTAATAGGCGTAAGCTCTGGTTTAGCGTTTAAAAGAACAACTAGATCGGTTTCCCATACGGCTTCCAGTGGATCTTAGCGGGTGCGCCAATCTCTATCAGCTTTAGCGCGGGGTAAGGTGTTGGACTGCTCAATACGTCGGGCAGTGCGGGGGGAAATGGCAGACTTCGCAGCAGCGATTTCTTGAGTCATGCCTTGTTGGCGATGCTGCATATACAGCTCCTCTTGTCGGTGGGTGATATGTTGTCCAGGCACCTTGAACTCCGAACAGAAAACAAGGTACCTATTGTGACACCCAACCGGCCAAGATAATTGTCGTCAACCGGTCATCCTAATTGTCGCCGAACACACTTTCAAGGTGAAATCATTCTTTGGGCTGTTCGTTGGTATTGTAAATATGGCATCAGCTATCGTGAACTTCAAGAAATGCTCGCTGAACGAGGCATAAATGTGGATCACAGTACAATTTATCGTTGGGTTCAGCGTTATGCTCCAGAAATGGAAAAACGGTTACGCTGGTATTGGCGTAATCCTACAGATTTACATTCATGGCATATGGATGAGACTTATATCAAAGTGAAGGGGCGATGGACTTACCTGTATCGTGCAGTTGATCAACAGGGTCATACGATTGACTTTTACCTTTCCGCTAGACGGAACAGTAAATCAGCCTATAGTTTTCTAGGAAAGATCTTCAATACGGTGAAAAAATGGCAAATTCCACGGGTCATCAATACAGATAAAGCAGCGACCTATGGCCATGCTTTATCACGATTAAAGCGAGAAGGAAAATGTCCAGTAGATATTGAGCACAGGCAGATTAAGTATAAAAATAATGTCATTGAATGTGATCATGGTAAGTTAAAGCGAATCATCAGGGCCACATTAGGATTCAAATCTATGAAGACTGCTTATGCCACAATTAAAGGTATTGAAGTCATGCGTGCACTACGTAAAGGACAAGCATCGTCATTTTATTATGGTCAGCCTCAGGGTGAAGTGTGTCTAATCAACAGGGTTTTCGGTCTCTAAGCACTTTTTAAAGGGAACATCATCGACTCAAATCTCTATTTGCAACAGTGCCAGAAATAGATATATTAAAAAAGCTGTCATTAACGTCTCACCACTTATCGAAATAGTCTTGAATCTGTAATACATTCAGTCATATATTTGATTACGTCACAAAATCAAAAAGTAGATGAGTCATGAGCAATAGTCGTGGCGGAAGCCGAGATGGTTCCGGTAGAAAGCTCAAATATAATGAGCCTACAAAAACGGTAAGAGTACCTGTATCCAAAATCATAGAGATCAGGAATTACCTCAACGAGGCAGAGAAGCAAAGCTTCAATGATGTGACATCCATCACGCTTGTAGATCCTACAACATTTTGCATATTCCTTTGGCTTCAGAAAAGGTTGCTGCTGGTTTCCCTTCTCCTGCCCAGGACTATGTCGACAAAACTTTGGACATGAATGAGCACCTCATTAAAAATGAAGCTGCAACCTTCGTTGTGAAAGTAGCTTCACTTTCCATGAGAGATGCAGGTTGAGATTGATGATGAACTAATTGTAGACCGGAGCATTGAAGCCAAACATGAAGACATCGTGATTGCACTGATCGACGATGAGTTCACCGTGAAACGTCTCATGATTGAAGGTGATCATAACCATTGGCTTAAAGCAGAGAACCCTGAGTATTCTGACATTCATCTAAAGGATGGGCAGGAAATGGTGATTTGGGGTGTAGTGACTTTTGTCATCAAGCCATTCAGAAAGCGTTAATACTTTATTGGTTTCATGCTCATGCAAGCATCTCACCAGAAGATCTATGCTTTAGTAGACATCAACAACTGCTATGTCAGTTGTGAACGTATCTTTAACCCAAGTTTGAACAATAAGCCAGTCATTGTGCTATCCAACAATGATGGCTGTGCTGTAGCTCGATCTCAGGAAGCCAAGGACTTGGGCATTAAGATGGGTGTTCCTCTCTTTCAGATCAAGGACATCGTAGAGCAGCATCAGGTGCAGGTGCTATCGAGCAATTATGCACTGTATGCAGAGATGTCTCGCAGATTCATGAAGGTGCTCTCTGATTTTGTATCTCCCAAAGAGCAGGAGATTTACTCAATTGATGAGTGCTTTCTGGATCTGACAGCTCATTCAGGGAATTACGACTTGACTGAAATGCCCATCAGATTCGTCAGCGTGTGTTTTCTTGGCTTGGTTTACCTGTATGTATTGGCATTGGACGCTCAAAGACTGAAGCGAAACTAGCGAACCATATTGCCAAGAAGAACGCTTACTTCAATGGTGTTTGCAACTTGGTTTCAATGGATCCATGCTCTGCTGAAACTCTGCATCAAGCCATAGATGTTGGTGAAATCTGGGGCGTAGGCCGAAAGCATTCCAAGAAGCTCAACAGCTTGGGGATTCATTCAGTTATGGATTTTGTCTTGGCTTCCCCTCTGATGATCAGGGACCAATTTTCTGTAGTGATGCACAGAACTTTATTGGAATTGCAGGGAATTGCTTGTATTGAACTGGAACATACGCCACCTGCAAAGAAGCAAATCATTGCTAGTCGCTCCTTTGGGCAGAGGATCTATCACATAGATGATCTCAAGGAAGCCATGTCGCTGTATGTCATGGATGCTGTTAGCAGACTGAGAGATGATAATTTGTTGTGTGGTTGTCTGATTGGTTTCGTTCAATCAAACCCATTTGATAGCTCAAAGCCCTTCTACAACAAGTCTTTATCTTTAGCTTTACCAGAACCTACCGACAACTTATTGGTGCTCTCTAAACTCGCTACAACGATGATTGATGGCCTGTATGCAAAGGATATAGCATTCAAGAAATGCGGCGTGATTCTGACGTGTCTCGAACCAAAGGAAAACCATGTGTATGACATGTTCACTGATATGAAACACATCGAAGTCAGCAATGCCTTGATGGATTCCCTCGAAGCGATTCATCTTAAGTATGGCAAAACCAAGATTGCCTTGGGCGCGAGTTTAATGCCGAACAGAACATGGAATATGTCACGAGATCGGCTAACACAGAACTACTTTAAGTGGGATCAACTGCTTTGTGTGAAGTAAATTGTCAACGGCATTCTAAAATTGACCCCTTTCACCTTACAAATGGCAAAGTAAAATTGACCCCTTTGATCTCGTATTAAATTTCAACCTGGGGCTGAATCCCAATTCTTTTTTTATCCTTCAAACGATAACTCTCACCCGATATTTGTACCACATGACAGTGATGCAGCAACCGATCTAACATCGCAGCGGTCAACGTAACATCATCCGCAAATGACTTAGACCATTGGCTAAAGGGTAAGTTACTCGTCAATATCGTACTGCCTTTTTCATAACGCTTGGCAATCACGTTAAAGAACAGATTCGCTTCTTCACGTCCAAACGGTAAAAACCAATTTCATCGATAATCAGTAACTTTGGTCCCAGTACCGCACGCTGCATATAGGTTTTCAATTTACCTTGCTGATAGGCTGTACTCAGTTGCAGCATTAAATCCGCTGCGGTAATGAACTTGATCTTAATGTTGTTCATGATGGCCTTATAGCCTAATGCCATAGATAAGTGCGTTTTTCCTACTCCGCTAGCCCCCAGAAACACCACATTTTCTGCTCTAGCAATAAAGCTCAGATTGAACAGTTCAATCACCTGTGATTTAGGGGCCCCTAGGGCATAATTAAAATCATAGTCTTCCAGGGTTTTGACTTGAGGCAGGCCTGAGAGTTTCATCAGTACCTGCTGACTGCGCTGTTGCCTGGCAGCATATTCATGCGTCAAGATAGCTTCAACAAAGTCGGCATAACTTCCATCCTGACCTAATGTTTGTTGTGCATGATGTGACCATTGTGATGCGATGGCAGGCAGATTGAGCTTTTGGCAAAGTTGCTCTATACGGTCGTATTGCAGATTCATCAGGAAACTCCAGCAACTGGTCATATACCGATAAGGGATGCTGCAAACTCTCGTAGGCATGACATGCTGTGCTGCTGCAACAGGTACAGTGCCAGAACCCGTATCTGATTGCGGTAATGGCGTAAATTTTTGCTGCTCCTGTTGCAGTCGAACAGCCGGTTTTTCTTGCGTGGTGGCATGAATCCGCTGATTGGCGGTTTCATGCAGCCACCGGCCAATGTGGGCATTGGCGACATCAACATCTAACAGTAAACCCGAAGTCTTCAGGCTTGCTTTCAATGGCACAATAAAGCTTGATTTGAGGTATCCATTAAAGCGTTCAACTTTGCCTTTGGTCTGTGCACGGTAGGGCTTACATACGCGAGGACGAAAGCTGTATTTCTTGGCGCAATCGAGCAGTTTGGGGTTCCATTTATGCTGCCCCTCCTGATAGGCATCCCGTTCAATCATGATCGTTTTAGCGTTATCAAACAGGATTTCCTGAGGTACTCCTGCAAAGAACTGAAATGCATTTTCTAGACCATCGATCCATGCATCGGTACGTTCATGATCATAAAATTTCACGAAAGTCGCTCTGGAATACCCTAATGTTGCGACAAAGGCTTTTAAAGTCGTGTTGTTGCGTCGAATTGTCGTGAAATCTACCTGCATTTGTTGGCCAGGTTGGGTTTCAAAACGAATGATCGGTTCCGGTTTAGCAACTGGTTTTAATGTTGCAAGATATTCCCTCAAGATCCTGATCTTTCCTGGATATCCCAACCTTAAAATTTCCTGGTAGAGCACAACAGCAGGAATCCATTCAGGATGAGCTGCGTTTACACGTTGGAGTAAATAGGGTTTATATGGGTCAAGGATACTTATTCTAGGCTGTATACGCTGATACTGAGGTGTGGTGTTTTGCCGTAAATATTTACGTACGGTATTTCTGGACACCCCCAGTTCACGACTAATGGCTTTAATAGATTTACCTTGTTGATGAAGTATTTGGATTGTCACTGCTTGCTCCAAAGTTAACATGTTGAGCAGTCCAAAATGACCGCTATATTAACCAAGGGGGTCAGTTTTTAAATGCCATTAGGGGGTCATTTTTACACTGCCGCTAACAAAATGTCTTACCTATAAATTGATTTCGTTTTGGTTTCACAATAGTTGTTTATTGATTTCAAAATAGTTGTAATTTACTACTAAACTAATCGAAGATTATCTACAAAAAAAATGCCCATAAACATGAGTGTTTTCATAGACACTATCTGCTTATAGGCATTACATCATTTATGAATGACGAGAGTTGGCATCATCATAGATGGCATTGTTTTCACGTCTGCCTACAGCAATCACGATGACAATTACCTCATCATCAACGACTTCATAAACCAGACGATAACCAATACTACGAAGTTTGATCTTATAGCGGTTAGGATGTCCTGACAACTTGTTTTTGGGAATGCGAGGATTCTCCAAAACCTTGATCAACTTCTTCTTCAATGGCTGCTTAATACTTGGATTAAGCTTATTCCATTCTGCTAATGCTTCTTCTAAAAAGTCTAACTTATAGGTCATCAATATTTACTCGAATGCGTTTCTGATTCGCACGAGCATCTGCAATCTTATTCAGTTCTAGATCTTCTAGTTGTTCCATCATCGTTTCATACAGATCAGCCGGAACACAGTAAAACGCTGGTGTATTACGATTGAGGATTGCGACAGGTTCCCCTTTGCCTGCCAACACTGTATCCATCGGACTCTTTTTGAGTTCAGTAATACTTGCAGTCATTCGTGCATGGATTAATTGAGTCATAGTTAAGCCTCTATAGAATTTAGTGTTTGGAGTTTGGGTTGAATCATTACGAGTAGATTTGGGTAGCTAATTTCAGCATACCGGTCCAATGTGGATCTCATTCTGATAAGCAAGGAGGCATCAGTAACTAGCAGCATCTTCGCAAGGTAAGGCATCGCTGAACGAAATGCCTTTAACCATTTACGATGTTGCTCAATACGGTCTATAGATTGTGATCGCATTTCCCGTCTTTTGGGGAACTATACAATCTAGGCAACTTTCTAATGCACGTACTACATCAACCCAAGAAAGGACATTAAGAGCTTCTTCTAACTCTTTGGCTTGAATTTGTTGGTGCTCTCTTTCATCCATTAAATCAAATAGACGTCTGAGTTCCTGCATACGAACTTCATCCTCTCGTTTTAAACGAGATTCTTCAGTTTCAGTCCAGATAGCATCAGAATTCATTGGTACTCCTATTCAACAATAGAACTATAGCATAGATAAAAGAACACTTAAAAGTACTTTTAAAAAACTCTAATTAACCCTCTTTGCTACACGATGGCTGTTGTTACACAAAGATTTCATAACTATATGATTTTAAAAGTTTTGATTATTTTTTGATCTAAAATTAAATCTATTTAAATCAGATGCTTACATATTTATGCAACAAAGCCCTTTTAAACTCAGTTAATTTTAGGGAGCATTACCCTCTATCATTCCAATTTCCAGTCAATGTACAAAACAACTTAGAAAGCCAATGGCTAGCATTTCTCATGGACTTGCTACCTCAAGGCTATGGGCGAAAAGGGCTTTTAAATCAGCTGGGTTTTTCAATTAATGCAGAAGAACAAGCTGATTGGCCCCTACTGAAATCTGGGGCAGGTAATCCTATTGGTAATCTACGAATTAAAGAAGCTTATGACTGGCTTCAAGATCATTCTCCAGCTGTGAAACCTCGTGGATTTAGCCTAAGCGAAATTATTGAGAGGAAAATAAGGTTTCATTGAGTCACTTGCAGAGGTGATCCCACTTGTTTGAACAACTAAAAGCATATTTATAAGTGATATTCCGCTCTAGTTAAGCCACCTTGTTTTGTTGGGTTAGCTGATCATAGTAAAAACTCATTTGGTGTCATTTTGTCTAGACTCGAATGAGGTCGTTTCAGATTATAAAACTCAAAATATGCACTCAATTGCTTTTTCGCATCTGTGACACTGCTATAAGCTTTGAGATACACCTCTTCATATTTAACGCTCCGCCATAATCGTTCAACCATCACTCTACCCATCGACCTTTACCATCCATACTGATTTGAATGCCATTTGATTTCAATACATCAATAAATGCATCACTGGTGAACTGCCCCCCTTGGTCTGTATTCAATATTTCAGGTGATTCATATTTTTCAATCGCTTCATTTAAAGCCGAAATACAAAAATCCACCTATATACTAATCGATACCCTATGCGCAAGTACCTTGCGGCTATGCCAATCAATCACAGCAAATAAATAAACAAAACCTTTTGCCATAGGGATATACGTTATATCCATAGACCACACTTGATTACTGCGCTGAATAACCAATCCTTTGAGCAGATATGGATATTTACGGTGAGCTTGATTAGCCTTGCTTAAATTTGGTTTGCAATATAACGCCTGAATACCCATTTTCTTCATTAAAGTACGTGTATGACGTCGTCCTATATGATGCCCCTGACGATTCAACAAATCACGCATCATACGACTGCCTGCAAAAGGATATTGCATATGTAATTCATCAATACATCGCATCAGCTTCAGATCTGTTGAGCTAACAGGTTTTGGGCGATAGTAATAACAACCACGAGAGACTTTCAGCAACTTAGCCAGTTTAGATACTGAAATCTGAAGTGAGTGATCGATTAACTTTTATGGTTGAAGCGGCCCAGTTTCTTCAACACACCTTCTAAAAAATCAATTTCTAATGCCTGCTCGCCGATTTTTGCATGTAGTTTTTTTTAGATCGATGGGTGGTTCTGATGGAGCTTTTGATTGATCGAAAGCTTGCGAGGAAGCTGAGATTAATTGATTTTTCCAGTCAATAATTTGGTTTTGATGAACATCAAACTCAGAACTCAATATCGGGTGAGAGTTATCATTTGAAGAATAAAAAAAAGAATAGGGATTCAACCTCAGGTTGAAACTTAATACGAGGTAAAAGGGGTCAATTTTAGAATGCCGTTGACAAAAAAAATATTGACTCTCCGACAAACCCGGCACGGTTCAGTACGATTTTCACTTACTAGTACTTAAATAATCACCCCACCACTGCATCATTTCAGTCCGTTGAGCTAAATAGTCAGCGTGATTATAGCTGGCACGGGTACGGTTTTTATCAATATGTGAAAGTTGTGCCTCAATCCAATTATCTTGGAACAAACCTGAGTCATTCAAAATGGTACTAAAAGTAGAACGTAATCCATGAGAAGATAGTTGATGTTTGCCATACCCCATCTTACGTATGGCCATATTTAGAGTATTAAAATGAATCGGTTGATTGTGTTTGCGAGGGCTAGCAAAAAGGTATTTTTCACCGTATGACCACTGCA